>DASZDF010000032.1:0-5989 GCA_035942275.1 Solirubrobacteraceae bacterium
GACCTGCGCCGCCCCCGCCTCCTCGAGCTCGTCGGCGCTGAACCCGCCGGTCATGACGGCGATGGTCTGGATTCCGGCGCGCTTTGCGGCCTCGATGTCCCACGTCGTGTCGCCGACCATGATCGCGTCGTCGGTGCCCGCCTGCTCGATCGCGGCCTGCACGAGGTCGGGCGCGGGCTTGGTCTGCTCGACGTCGTCGGACATCGTCCCGTCGTTCGCGAGCTCGCGGGCGTCGAGGAGGTCGAGGTAGTGCTCGATCTCGTCGCCCTTGGCCGAGCTGGCGAGGATCACGACCTTCTCGCGGTCGCGGAGGTCCTTGATGAGGTCGCGCGCGCCCTCGAGCGGCTCGCACTCCTCGATCATCGCCTTGAACAGCGGCTTCTCGGCCCCGCGAACGTCCTCCCCCACCTCCTCGGCCTTCTCCTCGCCGATCATGTGCGGGACGAGCTGGTCGCCGCCCATGCCGATCGCGCGGTGGATCTTCCAGATCGGCAGGACGAAACCGTGCTGGCGGAACGCGCGGTACCACGCGAGGGCGTGCTGGTAGTTGGTGTCGACGAGCGTGCCGTCGACGTCGAGGATCGCCGCCTGGGCCACTACTCGGCGGACCCGCCGGGGAGGTGGCGCTCGGCGGCCAGGCCTGCCGTGCGCAGGCGCGCGAGCGACTGGCGGATGAGGCGCGAGACCTGCATCTGCGAGACGCCGATGCGCTCGCCGATCTCGGCCTGCGTCAGGTCTTCGACGAACCGCAGCCTCAGGACTTCGCGTTCACGCGGCGTGATCGCGGCCATGAGGCGCTCGAGCGTCGCGCGCTGCTCGGCGAGGCCGAAGCCCGCCTCCGTCGTGCCGAGCGCGTCGGCGAGGCTGTCGCCGCCCTCCTCGTCCGAGCTGCGGGGCGCGTCGAACGACGTGGCGCGGTAGGCGCCGGCCGCCTCGAGGGCCTCGAGCACGTCCTCCTCCCCGGCGTCGACGGCGGCGGCGATCTCGTCGACGGAGGGCTGGCGGCGCAGGTCGCGGCTGAGCGTGCCGACGGCCTTGTCGACCTTCAGCGCCAGCTCCTGGAGGTCGCGGGGGACGCGGACCGACCACGTCCGGTCGCGGAAGTGGCGCTTGAGCTCGCCGAGGATCGTCGGGACGGCGTAGCTCGAGAACGCCACCTCGCGCGCGGGGTCGAAGCGGTCGATCGCCTTGATCAGCCCGAGGGAGGCGACCTGGACGAGGTCGTCGAGCGGCTCGTCGGCGCGCTGGTAGCGGCGCGCGAGCTGGCGGGCGAGGGGCAGGAAGCGCTCGGCGAGCTGGTCGCGCGCCGCCGTGTCGCCGGCCTTCAGCCGGACGAAGAGCTCGCGGTCCTCCGCCTCCCGCTCGGGTCCGCTCGTCGCCGCGGCGGAGCGCCGCTGGATCATGACCGGCCCTGGATGCTGGTGTAGTGGTGCAGCACGTCCCCCTGCGTGTTCCCATCGGCGCTTCGCTCCAACCTCACGAGCGTTGTGGCGCGAAGTTCGTCAGCGGGGCGGGGGGCTGGGCCGCGTGACGACCGTTCATGATACGAGGCGTGAGCACGGAAGCCTCCCGTCCGGCGCAGGCGCTGCGGGTCCTCGCGGCGGACGAGGACGAGACGGCGCTGCGGCGCACCGCCGACCTCCTGTCGCGGCTCGGGCACGACGTGACGTCGTTCGCGGTCGACGTCTCGGCCGTCGGCGATCGGGTGGCGGAAGCGGACCCCGACGCGGCGGTCGTCGTGGTCCATCGCGACGACGAGCACGCGCTCGACCTCATCGCCGAGATCGCGTCGTTCGCGTCCGGGCCGGTGGTGGCGCTGCTCGACGGCGAGGACGCCGAGTTCGCGCGCCGGGCGGCGGAGCGCGGCGTCGATGCGGTCGCCGGACGGCACTCGGAGGCGGCGCTCCAGAGCGCGCTCGAGCTGGCCGTGCAGCGCTACGCGGACTCGGCGCGGCTCGCCGAGCAGGTCGGCCAGCTCGAGGGCGCGCTGGACCGGCGGGCGGTGATCGAGCGGGCCAAGGGCGTGCTGATGGAGCGCCACGGCGTCGACGACCGCGCGGCGTTCGAGCTCATGCGCTCGCACGCGCGCGGGCGCAACCGGACGGTCGTCGACACGGCCCGCTCCGTGCTCGACGGCGACGCGCTGCTGCCCGACCAGCCGGACGGGTAGCCCGGCGGGGGATGAACCGCCCCCCGCTCAAGCAGGCCGCCGCGCAGGCGTTCGCGATGTTCCGCCGCCACCAGATGACCGACTGGGCCGCGGCGATGACGTACTACCTCGTCATGTCGCTGTTCCCGGGGCTGCTCGTCGCCGTCTCGGTCCTCGGTCTCGTCGGCGAGCAGGCGATGGTCACCGACGCGACGGGCTACCTGCGCGACGCGGGCGCTCCGAGGAGCGTCGTGGACGCGGTGCGGGCGTCGCTGGAGAAGCTCATCGAGACGTCGGAGTCGAAGGCGGGCATCGCCCTGGTGCTCGGCCTGGCCGTCGGGCTGAACGGCGCTTCGGGCGCGTTCGGGGCGGCGGGGCGCGCGCTGAACATCGTGTACGCGGTCGACGAGGACCGCGGGTTCGTGCGCCGCAAGCTCGTCGACATCGCGTGGACGCTCGCGGTCATCGCGCTGGGGCTCGTCGCGCTCATCTCGGTGTTCCTCGGCGGCGACGTGGCGAAGGACCTGTTCGGGACGATCGGCCTCGGCGAGACGGCCGGATCGATCTGGACCTACGCGCGGTGGGCGGTCGCGCTCGTGGCGATGATGCTGACGTTCGCGATCATCTACGCGTTCGCGCCGGACCTCCGGCACCGGAAGTTCCAGTGGATCTCGCCGGGGTCGGTGCTCGGCGTGCTCATCTGGCTCGTCGCGTCGGGGCTGTTCTTCTTCTACGTCTCGAACTTCGGCAACTACGGCGCGACCTACGGCGCGTTCGCCGGCGCCGTGATCCTGCTGCTGTGGCTGTACATCACGTCGATCGCGTTCCTGCTCGGGGGCGAGCTCAACGGGACGATCGAGCGCGCGCAGGTCGCCGGCCGCGGAGGTCCCCCGCCCCCGTCCCCGCCGCCCTCGCAGGCCCAGCCGGCGCCGCCCGCGGTCGCGCCGGCCGCGGCGCGCGACGAGGCGGAGCCCGAGGGCTAGGACGCGAGCGGAAGGTCCGGCCCCGTCAGCTCGCGCCCGGTCAGCTCCTCGCGGTGGACGCAGAGCGCCTTCCGGCCCGGGCAGCCGGCGCAGAGGTCGATGTGCGGCTCGGCCGCGACCGGGAACTCGCCGCCGAGCGCGCCCGCCGCGTACGCGGTCAGCTCCGCCCTGAGGTCGTCGGCCGCGGCGGCGGCGAAGCGGGTGACGACGGGCTCGCCCGGGCGCTCGAGGAACGAGTAGGCGACGTCGACGGCGTCGTGGCCGCCGAGCAGGGCAGCGAGCGCGTACGCGCTGCGCTGGACCGCGTAGTCGCGGTCGATCAGCGCGCCGATGTCGGCGGCGCCCGCGCCGAGCGGCTCCACCCCCTCGAGCCTGTCGGTCTTGTAGTCGACGACGAGCGCCGTCCCGTCCTCCTCCTCCGCGAGCACGTCCACGACCCCGGTCAGGAGCGCGGGTCCGAGCGGGAACGAGAACGGGTGCTCGCGGTGGACCTTCCGCGCGCGCTCGATCCGGGCGGCGAGCGGCGACGCCGCGAAGCCGTGCACGAGCGCGGCCATCTCCTCGACCTCGTCGGCGGTCGCCTCGATCCCCCAGGCCGCGGCCACCTCCGCCAGTGCGGTCCCCGCGTCGACGCCGGGCGTCTCGAGGACGGCATGGACGAGCGAGCCGCGCACGCGCGCCTCCAGGCCGCCGTCGCCGCGGCGGCCGGCCACGAACGCGGTCCCCTCCTCGGGCAGGCGCAGCACCCGCTGGAGGTAGAAGCGGTAGCCGCAGCGCCGCCACTGCTGCAGCGCCGAGTACGACAGCGCGCGGACGGCAGGCGGCGTCCGGGGCGGGGCGGGGAGCGTGCCGCGGGCGGGAGGCGGCGGGGCGAGCGGCAGCTGCGTCCCCGCGGGGGCGAGCGACTCGGTGCGCAGAACGCGGCCGACGGTCTGCGGCGTGTTGACCGCGCAGCGCACGCGGGCGCCGCCGTGCTCGACGACCGCATCGTCCTCGGGGATCCGCTCGACGCCGCCGAGGAGGGCGGGGACGAGCCACTGCAGCGGCGCGCTCTGGTGGCTCTCGGCCGGCCACCTGCCGAGGTCGACGCCGCCGCTGACGATCAGCCGCCGCTCCGCGCGCGTCAGCGCGACGTACAGGACGCGGTCGGCCTCGGCCGCCTCTGCCGCGCGGCGCTGCTCGCGGAGCTGCTCGTAGTCGAGCGCGTGCTCCCTGCCGCCGTCGAGGCTCGCGAGGCGCACCCCGATGCGGTCCCCGCGCACGAGGAGGGCGGGCGACGCGTCGGGCCGCTTGCGCCCGAGGTCCGCGACGCACACGACCGGGAACTCGAGCCCCTTCGCCGCGTGGATCGTCATCAGGCGCACCGCGCGGGCGTCGCCGAGCTCGACGGGAGCGTCGGTCTCGCGCGCGTCGGCCTCGAGCTCGGCGACCGCGCGGTCCGAGAGCCCGCGGACGTCACGACCGTGGACGCGCTCGTGCTCGGCCGCGAGCCGCAGCAGCTTGTGGACGTTGGCGAGCCGGCGGGCGCCGCCGGGCAGCCGCAGGACATGCAGGTCGTAGTCGGAGGCCTCGATCGCCCGGCGCAGCAGCTCGTCGAGGGGAAGCCGCGGGGCGAGCGCGCGCTCGGCCGCGAACCGCTCCCGGAAGGCCGCGAGCCGCTCGCGGTCGCCTGAAGCGCGGTCGCTCGCGAGCACCGCGTCCACCCTGCCCTCCTCGATCGCGCGCCACGCGCCGCCCTTCTGCCCGATCTGGGCGACGAGCGCGAGCGCGTCGGTCGAGAGGCCGACCAGCGGCGAGGCGAGGACGCCGTAGAGCTGCTCCTCGTCGCGCGGGTTCGCCAGCGCGGCGAGCCACGCGCACAGGTCGCGCACGACCTGCCGGCCCCAGTACCCGCGGCCGCCGGCGGCGAGCGTCTGGAGGCCCTGGTCCTCCAGCGCGCGCTCGTAGACCGGCAGGTCGCCGATCGCGCGCATGAGGACGACGACCTCCTCCGGCCGCGCCTCGCCGGCGTCGACGAGGTCGCGGACGTGCTGCGCAAGCAGCCGCGCCTCGGCGTGCCGCCACGTCTGCGAACGCGGAAGGTCGCCGAGATCGGCCTCCCCCCAGCCCTCCGTCGCCGTCAGGAGCAGTTCCACGCGCGGGCCCGCGGCGGGTTCCGAGGGGGCCCCGGCGCGCAGCGGCGTGAACCCGTCTCCGAACCGGTCGCCGAACGCGGCGTTCACGGCGGCGAGGACCGCCGGGTGGGAACGGAAGTTCGTGGTCAGGCGCGCTGTCCGGCCGGCCGCGTCGAGCTCCGCGCGGCGGGCACGGAACACCTCCACGTCGGCGTGGCGGAAGCCGTAGATCGACTGCAGCTCGTCGCCGACGGTGAAGAGGTTGCCGTCGGCGACCATCCCGAACAGCTCCACCTGCCGCGGGTTGGAGTCCTGGAACTCGTCGACCATCACGCGGTCGAAGCGCGCGCGTGTCGCCGCACGCGCGGCGGGCGACGCGGCGAGGAGGTCGCGGGCCAGCAGCTCGAGGTCGTCGAAGTCGAGCCCCGAGCGCGCGCGCTTGACCTCGGCGTACGCGCCGTCGTACCGGGCGAGCAGGTCGTCGAGCCGGGCGACCGCCTCCGTCCCGCGGTGGCTCGCGCAGGCTGCGGCGAACCGGGCGTGCTCCTCCACGTAGTCGGAGCACGGCGGGCACTTCAGGACCTTCGTGTTCCCGGCGGTGACCTTGACCGCGTCGAGCGCGGCGCGGTCGGGCAGCGGCCCTAGGTCGCGGCAGCGCTCGAGCGCCTCGCGGGCGAGCGCGACCGTCTTGCCGTCGCCCGCCCCGGCGAGCGCGCCGGCCGCCTCGCCGCGCAGGCGCAGCA
>DASZDF010000033.1:0-1643 GCA_035942275.1 Solirubrobacteraceae bacterium
GTGAAGATGGGGGACGGGCCGAAGCAGATCGAGGCGGCGCGGATCCCGGAGGAGGTCGCGAGCGCTCCGCCCGCTTCTCTCCGGCTCGTCCGCGCCTGCCGCCGACCGGGGCGCCTCCGGATGAGGATCCTCGGCGACGCACGATCGGTGGTCTTCCGCGCCGGCCGGCACACGCTGCGCGACGCTCGCCCCCCGCTCGCGCGCACGCTCACGCGGCGCCGGCTCCAGCGCACGCGGGCGCGGCGGCTGACGGCGACGGTCTCGACACCGGCGGGGCGCGTCCGCTTGACCCGGACGCTCCCGCGCTGCGGACTCGGCTGACGGCCGGCCGGGCGCAAGTTCGGCCGCCCGCGAGCGTTCGGGCTCACACATGCGCCGCCTCCTTCTCGCCGTCCTCACCCTGCTCGCGGTCCTCCCGATCGCGCCCGCCGTCGCCGCGGACAACCCGTGGCTCGAGCGCCGCGTCCTGAACATCGCGCACCAGGGCGGCGAGATCGAGGCGCCGTCGAACACGCTCTACGCGCTGAAGACGGCGCGCGAGAAGGGGAGCGAGGTCCTGGAGATCGACGTCCACGCGACGGCGGACCGCCAGCTCGTCGTTCTTCACGACGCGACCGTCGACCGGACGACGAACGGCTCCGGGCGCGTCGACCAGATGACGCTCGCGCAGATCAAGGCGCTCGACGCCGCGCACTGGTTCGTGCCGGACTGCGGCACGTGCCACGGCCGCGCCGACGCCGAGTACACGCTGCGCGGGTACGCGACGGGCGAGCGCAAGCTGCGCGGCCCGACGAAGCGCGCGTTCGAGCCGAACGACTTCCGCATCCCGACGCTGCGCGAGGTCCTGCGCGCGTTCCCGGACGAGCTGATCAACATCGAGATCAAGGCGAGCGCGCCGCAGACGACGCCCTACGAGGCCGAGCTCGCCGCGCTGCTCGACGAGTTCGGCCGGACGTCGGACACGATCGTCGTCTCGTTCACGGACAACGCGACGGAGGTCTTCAAGGCCTTCGCTCCGCTCGTCAGCACCGCGGTCGGAACGGCGCAGGCCGCGGCCTTCTGGGCGAGCGCGCAGGGCCCGCTCCCGGGCGCGCCGAACCCGCGCCACCACGCGCTCCAGGTGCCGATCGAGCTGAACGGCATCACGGTCGTCACACCCGAGTTCGTGCAGCGCGCGCAGGCGCACGGCCTCGCGGTCCACGTGTGGACGATCAACGACCGACCGACGATGGAATGGCTCGTCGACATCGGCGTCGACGGCGTCATGACCGACCGCCCGACGCTCCTCGAGCAGGTGCTCGCGGAGCGCGGCGTGCGCTACGGCTAGCGCTACCCTTCCTCGGCCCGTTTCGCAGGGCCCTCGGAGGGGTGCCGGAGTGGTTGAACGGGGCGGTCTCGAAAACCGTTGTAGCGGTAACCCCGCTACCGAGGGTTCGAATCCCTCCCCCTCCGCTAAAGCAAAGTGTTTTCCAGCAGCCATCGGGATTTCCGCCTAGCTGCTGACCTGTGCGCGGGTCGGTGGTCGGGTGGTTCGCGCGACGTGGAGGCATGGCCGCCTTGAACAACCGCTCGGGACTACCGCTAGCGGTATGCGGTCCGGGCGCTCTCGTACGGACTAGAGCGGAGGCGGACCAGCGATCTAC
>DASZDF010000034.1:0-6814 GCA_035942275.1 Solirubrobacteraceae bacterium
GCCCTGCACCGCCGTGAGCAGCTCGTCGAGCGGCTTCGCGTTCTCGGGCGACCGGATCGTCTGCTTCTCGTTGATCGCGCCGAGGCCGAGGTCGAAGCGGATCGTGCCGCTCGTCAGCCCCTGGGCCGCCGAGCGGTTGGCCTCGGGGACCTCGAACTTCAGCACGACGTTGAGCCGGCGCATGATCTTGTCCTCCTCGCCGGTCCACAGCTCGATCTTCGCGTCCTTGATCGCGTCGTCGATCTGCTTGCGCTCGGCCTCCGTCAGCTGCCGCGCGCGCTCGTCCTGGATCTGCTCCGCGCGGCCGAGGACGCGGTTGACGTCCTCGAGCAGCCGCGGGACGTCGATGCCCGCGCGGATGTGCAGCGTCTCCGCGCCGCCGACGTCCTCCTTGCCCGCGTACTCGGGGTCGCGCAGCCAGCGCTGCGGGTCGATGCCGAGCGTCTTGAAGCTGACGCCCTGGTCCTCCTCGCCGCTCTTCTTCGACTCCTCCGCGTAGCCCGCCTTGAACTGCTTGAACAGCTCGTCGGACAGCGCGTAGGCCTGGCCCTGGAAGCTCACGAAGCCCTTGTCGGCGGAAGCCGTCGCGCCGGCGCGGATGCTCTGGCCCCCGGCGTTCAGGTCGGCCTCGAAGTCGAACTGCGGCAGCACGTTCGGCTCGGGCACGATGAACGGGCCGGCGAGGCGGACGGACACCGGGCCCTGGAGCGAGGCGAGGCCGTTGGCGTCGAGGCGCAGGTTCACGTCGAGCCGCCCGCTCTTGATGTCCTTGTCCTCGCCGAACGTCTCGCGGAGGACCTTCGCAACGTCGACGTCGTCGCCGCTGTCGCCGCCGCACGCGGCGAGCGCGAAGGCGCAGATGAGCAGGAAGAACGCGAGCAGGGGCCGTCGGGTCATGGCCGCCCAGCGTACACTCGCCCAGCTTGATGGCCTCCCGCACGATCCTCTACACGGGCAAGGGCGGCGTGGGGAAGACCTCGGTCGCCGCTGCGACCGCCCGGCGCTGCGCCGCGGCCGGCGCGCGGACGATCGTCATCTCCACCGACCCCGCGCACTCCCTCGCCGATGTGCTCTGCGCAGAGGTCGGGACGGAGCCGACCGGGATCGGCGACCGGCTGTGGGCCCAGCAGGTCTCCGCGCAGGAGGAGCTCGAGCGCAACTGGGCCTCCGTGCAGGACTGGATGGGCGACATGCTCGTCGAGCGCGGGGTCGACCGGATCAGCGCCGAGGAGCTCACGGTGCCGCCGGGCGCGGACGAGCTGTTCAGCCTGCTCGCGCTGCGCCGCCACCACGAGAGCGACGAGTTCGACGCCGTCGTCGTCGACTGCGCGCCGACGGGCGAGACGCTGCGGCTGCTCTCGTTCCCCGACGTCGCGCGCTGGTGGCTCGAGAAGGTGTTCCCCCAGCAGGGCCGGATCCTCGACGCTGCGCGGCCGTTCGCGCGGGCGGTGCTGGACGTCCAGCTCCCGGGCGACGAGGTGCTCGAGGACGTGCAGAAATTCGTGACGTCGCTCATCGCGATGCACGAGATCCTCCGCGACCGCGAGCGCGTCTCGCTGCGGCTCGTCATGAACCCCGACCGGATGGTCATCGACGAGGCGCGGCGCACGTTCACGTACCTGAACCTCTACGGCTTCCTGACCGACGCGGTGGTCGTCAACCGCGTGTTCCCGCACGACGTGGGCGACTACTTCGCCGAGTGGCGCGAGACGCAGCAGCGCGCGCTCGAGGAGGTCGAGGCCGCGTTCGCGCCGGTTCCGGTGCTGCGCGCGCCGTACTTCGAGCGCGAGGTGCGCGGCGGCGAGATGCTCGACCAGCTCGGCGACGCGCTGTTCGACGGTCGCGCGGCCGGCGACGTGCTGCACACGACGTTCGCGCACGGCCTGGTCGTGGGGCGCGACGGCGCGTCCCTGCGGCTGCCGCTGCCGTTCGCGGACAAGGGCGACCTCGGGCTGAAGAAGATCGGCGACGAGCTGGTGGTGCGCGTCGGCTCGCAGAAGCGGACGATCCTGCTGCCGCCCGCCCTGAACGGGTACCGGCCTTCGGGTGCGGAGTTCGACGACGGGGACCTGACGATCACGTTCGATGCCGTCGCGAACCCCTCCTGAGGCCCTCGACGCGCTGCGCGAGCGCCTGCGTGCGACGCAGGAGGCCGCGCAAGCCCTGGCCGACGAGGCCGCCGGGTCGCGCGTCCCGCCCGCGGGCTGGGACGTCCCCGGGCGGGCCGAGGACGCCAACGCCGAGCTCGAGGCGCTCGTGCGGATGCTCGGGATGCTGCGCGAGGTCGTGCCGCCCGAGCTGCGCGCGCAGCTCGCCGAGCTTGTCCGGCAGCTCCTCGTCTTCGTGCGCGCGGTCCTCGACTGGTGGATCGCGCGCAGCGCGCCCGGGCCCCGCGGCGACGAGCCGCAGGTCGAGAACATCCCGATCAGGTGACGCGGCGCCGCGAGGCGTCGACCTTCTCGTGGTCGCCGCTCTCGACGACGTCGCGCGTGCGCTGGGCGACGTCGACCACGTCGACGAACCGCGTGTAGAGCGCCGGGAAGGCGAAGCGGATGAGGTCGGGCTGGCGGAAGTCGGGGATGACGCCGGCGCGCTCGATCAGCGCGCGGGTGATGCGCCACGCGTCCGGGTGGCGCAGCGCGACGTGGCCGCCGCGGGCGCGCGCGCCGCGCGGCGACGCGAGCACGAACCCGACCGGCGCGAGCCACTGGTCGTGGAGGTGCACGAAGAGCTCGGTGAGCGCGCGCGTCTTGGGCGCGATGACCGGCATCCCGGCCTGGGCGATGAGCTCGATCGCCGCCTGGAGGCCGGCCATCGAGAGGATCGGCGGCGTCCCGGCCATGAAGCGGCGGACGCCGTCCACCGGGTCGTAGCGCAGGCCCATCTCGAACTGCTCGCGCTGGCCGAACCAGCCCTGGATCGGGCTGCGGAGCTGCTGCTGGAGGTCCTCGCGGACGTAGAGGAACGCGGGCGCGCCGGGGCCGCCGTTGAGGTACTTGTAGGTGCAGCCGACGGCGAGGTCCGTACCGGTCCCGGCGAGGTCGAGCTCGACGGCGCCGGCGGCGTGGCTGAGGTCCCACAGCACGAGGCCGTTCGTCCGGCGCAGCGCGTCCATCTCCGCGATCTCGCCGCTGCGGTAGTCGACGTGCGAGAGGCAGACGAGGCGCGCGTCGCGCGCCGCGAACGGGAGCTGGGCGCGGGAGACGAGGCGCAGGTCGACGTCGTGCTGCGCGGCGAGGCCCTGGAGCACGTAGCGGTCGGTGGGGAAGTCGTCGGAGAGGGCGGCTATCGGGCCGCGCTCGGCGGCGAGGACGGCACCGGCGAGCTTGTGGAGGTTCACCGTGGTGGAGTCGCAGACGACGACCTCGCCGGGCCGCGCGCCGAGGACGTGCTCGGCGAGCAGGTCGCCGAGGCGCTCGGGCAGCTCGATCCAGTCCTCCCAGCCGCCGACCAGCTCCGTCCCCCAGCGCTCGACCGTCTGGGCCACAGCGGTGGCGGCGGCGTGCGGCAGGCGGCCGAGGGAGTGGCCGTCGACGTAGATCGGGCCGGCGTCGTCGACGACGAAGCGCCCGCGGAAGCCCGCGAGCGGATCTTCGGCGTCGAGCGCCGCGGCCTGCTCGCGGATCAGCGCGCCGGGCATAAGTAGGATCGGCTTCGCATGACAACGTGGATCCTGACCGGCTCACCCGACAACTTCGCGGCGACGCGCGAGCACGGCTTCCGCATCATCGGGCTCAAGGAGCGCAACCGCAACCGCGCGTTGGAGATCGAGCCCGGGGACCGGATCGTCTTCTGGCTCACGCAGGCGCAGCGATTCGCGGGCTCGGTGACGGTCGTGGGCGAGCTGTTCGAGGACCGCGAGAAGGTCTGGCCGGGCAAGCCGGGGAAGGTCGATCCCTACCCGTGGCGCTTCGAGACGGAGCCCGAGATCGTGCTCGAGGACGGCGATCACGTGCCGGGAGAGGAGCTCGCGCCGCGGCTCGAGCACGTGCAGAAGTGGCCGGCGGAGCACTGGAAGCTCGCGTTCCAGGGCCAGATCCGCCCGGTCGGTGAGGGCGACGCCGAGCTGCTCGTCGACGCGCTGCGGGCCGCCGCGGGCCGCCGTTCCGGCGCCGCTGGAGCACGGTCGTGAGCTCCTCCGCGCCCGCGGACCGCGTCCGCACCCTCCTCCTCCGCGCCGACAACGTCCTCAAGAACGAGGGCGACCAGGACGACCGGCGGCGGCGCGCCCTGCTCGCGCTCGAGGAGGCGCGGGACGTCGCGCGCGACCCCTCGGTGGAGCCGCGGGTGCGCGAGCTCGTGGAGCGCCGCCTGGAGGGGCTCGGGTCGTAGGGATGCTCGGCCGGCTGACGGGGGCCTGGCGCGAGCTCGACCGCGACCAGCGCTGGGCGGGCCTGGCGTCGCTCGCGCTGCTCGTCACCCTCTTCCTCCCGTGGTACCAGGCCACGGTCATCGATCGCGGCCGCGCGACCAACCCGAACTTCAGCGCCTTCGGAGTCTTCTCGTTCGTCGAGGCGGCGATCTTCCTCGTCGCGCTCGGCGTCTTCGGCCTGCTCTTCGCGCGCGGCGAGCGGCGGGCGTTCCACCTCCCCGGCGGTGACGGAACGGTGATCTTCGGCGCCGGGCTTTGGGCCTCGGTGCTCCTTCTCTGGCGGGTGTTCGACCGGCCCGACATCGAGCGCGCCGTGTCCGATGGCATCACGTGGGGGTTCTTCTTCGCGTTCCTCGCCGCCGCGGCATTGGCCGCGACCGGCTGGAAGCTCCGGGCGGCCGGCCGTCCCGAGCCGCCGCTGCTGCGCGCCGACGAGGGAGAGGCCGACTACGGCCCGCGCTCCGCCGCCCCCGAGCCGAAGCCCCGCCGCCGCCGGCCACCCGCACCCGCACGCGACGAGCAGCTCACGCTCGACGACGCCGAGGCGGCGACGCGAGTGGAGCCCCACCCGGCGATCCCACCGCCGCCCGACACCGCGGAGACGCGAATCGCGCCGCGCGAGCGCGAAGCGGAGGACGCTCCGCCACCCCCCTCTCCGGAGTGGCCGACGCGGCGGCGGCCGTTCGACGTCGAGGCCGACGACGACGCCGGGCCGCTCCGGCCCGGCGAGATCCCGCGCTCGCCCGACCGCTAGAGCGCGGGCGGGGTCGTGCCCGGCGCCTGCGGCGCCGGCGGCGCCTCCGGCGAGGCACCGAACGGCGACGGCTCGGCCGCGGCCGGGATGCCCTCCGCGTGCGGCGTCCCCTCGCCCTTCAACCGGCGCAGCTCGAGGTACACGAGCGCCGCCGCGATCGCGGAGACCGGCCCGATGAGCGCGCCCGACAGCAGCGACGCGATCGACTGCCCCACGAAGCTGTCGTCGCCGAAGATCGCCCGCAGCAGCGCGTTCGCGACGAGCTGGATGATGAACACGACGACGATCACGCCGAACACCTGCCACGCGTTCCCGCGCACCAGGTTGCGCGAGCGCCCGAAGGCGTCGAAGCCGCGGCGCTCGACGACGACGACCGGCGCCACGACCGACCACCACGTGATCAGGATGAGCCCGGGCACGATCAGCAGCACGAGCCCGATCGCGATCCCGATGCCGGTGAGGATGCCGATCCCGATCAGGAGCGGCAGCACCGGCGCGACCGAGCGGAAGAGGCCGCCGAGCGTGAAGTCGCGCTTGCCGTCCTGGATGTCGCGCACCGCCTCGATGACCATCCCCTGCAGCCAGAAGCCGGCGACGATCGAGATGACCGCGCCGACGAGCAGGAGCCCGACCCCGCCGCCCGCGACGAACGCGCCGTTCAGCAGCGCGACCGGCAGGAACACGATGACCGCCGCGGGGAAGAGCAGCGAGAACTGGGCCTTGTAGACCTCGAACAGGCGCTCGAAGATCCCGGCCGTGTCGAGCTTCTCGTTCATGCGACGGAAGCTACAGCCGGGAGCGGACCGCTCCTAGTCCTCGAACAGCGCGTAGCCGTACGCGCCGCGCTTGTAGGCCAGCCGCGCGATCGAGTGCATCCGGTCGTCGTCGTTGCGCTCGAGCTGGTCGAGCTGCGCGTTCACCCTCCGCTCGGCGCGCCGGCAGAACGTCTCGGCGATGAACCGCTCCTGCCCCGACGCCTCGACGCCCTGCTCCTCGAAGATCGACGTCACGCGGGACAGCACCGCGATCTGCGTGTAGATGTCGGCGAGCGCGTCCGCGAGCCGCTTGTGCGCGAGGCCCTGGTCGATCACGCCCTTCCCGTGGCGCCGCAGCAGCGACTCCCCGGAGTCGCGGAACCGCTTGACCTGGTCGCCCACCGGCGACGCCAGGTCGCTCAGCGTCGGGTGCGCAAGCGACAGCGAGTCCGGGCGCACCTCGCGGCGTACGCGGTCGAACGCGTACTCCGCGATGATCCCGATCGAGCCGATCGGGTCGCTCAGCCCGAGCTCCCCCAGCCCCGAGAGCTGCTCCCCGAGCGGCTTCAGCGCGGTCAGCGCGACGTACGAGCGCAGCACGTCGTTGGCGCCCTCGAAGATCGGGAAGATCCGGATGTCGCGCAGGATCCGCTCGTACGGCGACCCGTGCATGTACGCGCTGCCGCCCGCGAGCTGGAACGCCCGGTTGGCCTGGTACCAGACGAACTCGGTCCCCGCGACCTTCGCCATCGCCGACTCGAGCGAGTAGTCCTCGATGCCGTTGTCGATCAGCCCCGTCGTCAGGTAGGCCATCGACTCGAGGCCGAAGAGGTGGTTCACCATCCACGCGATCTTGTCCTCGACGAGGTCGAAGTCGGCCAGCGGCTTGCCGAACTGGCGGCGCTCGGTGACGTGGCCGATCGCCAGGTCGAG
>DASZDF010000035.1:0-4752 GCA_035942275.1 Solirubrobacteraceae bacterium
CCGCGCATCGCCTCGGCCGCCCGGTCCTCGCCCGCCCGCGCCGCGAACGCCGTGCGGATGTTGCGCGGGTCCGCCGCGGCGGCCCGCTCGTCGGCGCCCTCCGGCGCGCGCCACTTCGCCGAGCAGCCCGGCTGCGGCGTCGTCGCGTACGTGGTGCACGTGTTGACGATCAGGCCGGCGCGCAGGTAGTGGCCGAACGAGTCGTAGCCGTTCAGCGCGGCCGCCTGGTAGAAGAGGTAGTCGAGGATCCGCTCGATGCCGCCGGTCTCGCGGAGGCTGATCGTGAGCTTCGCGAGGTTGTCGGCCAGCGGCCGGGCCTCGCCGGTGAGCCGGCGCAGGTCGTCGACGATCGGCTTCGCGGCGAGCAGCGCGGGGCGCCCCTCCTCGGCGGCTTCGCCGAGCGTCTCGAACGCCGGGATGCTGGCCTCGCTGAACGGCCCGAGCGCGCGGAAGAAGCGGTTGATGTTGGGGGCCTGCGCCTGGAGGTCCTCGAGCACCGGCGACATCTCGTCCGACAGCTCGCCGAGCCGGTTCATCGTCGGGCGCAGCTCCTCCAGGAAGCGCGGCAGCAGCTCGAAGTTGCGCTCGAACTCCGTGCGGCGCGCCGCGGTCGCGCGCGAGACCGTGTTCGCCTGCTCGATGAAGCTCGCCACCCGGTCGCGGTCGCGCGCCAGCGGCGCGAGCACCTGGTCGGAGTCCTCCGCGAGGCGGGCGAGCACGTCGTTCTGCTCGGCGAGGATCTTCAGGACCTCGTTCGTCGCCTGGAGCGCCGGGTTCGCGCGGCGGATGGTCTCGTTGAGGTCGTCGGCGCGGCCGGCCAGGCCGGCGCCGAGCTCGTTGACGATGATCGCCAGGCGCTGGCGCTGCGGGAGGCGCAGGACGTTGTTGATGAGGTCGGTGTCGACGGGCTTGGAGGTGCGCTCCACGGGCAGGAGGTACTGGCCCTCGCCGTCCTCGCCCTCCGGCACCTTGCCGAGCGGCGGCGGCGCCTCGCCGCCGTTCGGGCGCGGCTCGGTGAGCGAGCACTCGACGTACTTCTCGCCGATGAGCGACTGCGGGCGGATCGTGCACTTCGCGTCGCGGCGGAAGTCCTGGAAGTTCGGGTCGGTGATGTCGAGGACCGCCGCGGCCTTGTTGTCGCGGGTGACCTCGAGCGTGTCGATCTTGCCGACGTTCACGCCGGACACGCGGACGTCCTCGCCCTCGATGATCGAGAACGCGTTGTCGAAGATGACGCGGACCTTGTAGTTGCCGCCCTCCGCGCCGGCGCCGGTGCCGAGCACGGCGATCGCCGCGGTGGCCGCGACGAGGGCGCCGATGACGAGCAGGCGCCTCACGGGCCCGCCAGCGAGTGTCGCGGATCGCAGTCGACGCCGTCGTCGTCCTGGAACGGCGCCGAGCCGTCGGCCGCGGGCTGGCTGGCGCCGCCCGGGCAGCGGCGCAGGATGCCGGTCTCGACGCCGAGCAGGCGGTTGTCCGGATCCTGCGGGACGAGCGTGCCGCCGGCCGGGTCGTCGCGGAACTGGAAGGTGTTGAAGAGCGGCTGGATGCGCCCGAAGTGGCCGTTCGCGTCGTAGTTCGCGCCGGCCTGGCCGAAGTCGCGGAACCAGCCGGTCAGCTCGGGCAGGTACGGCCGGCTGAAGTCGAGGACCGGGAGCGACTTGCGGATGGCGGCCGTCGTGTTGCGCAGTGCCGGCCGCGCGACCTGCGCGAGCCGCGGCGCCTTCTGCGTCAGCTCGACGAGGTCGTTGTCGTCGCCGGGCCGCGTGATCGCCAGGCGCAGGTCGCGGATCGTCGGGCGCAGGTCGCGGACGAGCGGGCGCAGCTCGCGGAAGAACGGCGCGAGGCGCCGCGTCGCCGGCTTGGACTCGGCGACGAGCACGTCGAGGTCGGTGAGCGTCGCGCGCAGGTTCACGAACGTCGAGTTCGCGCGGCGCATCGTCGACGGCAGGCGCGAGAGGATCTCCGACAGCGCGTCGGTCTCGGCCGCGATCCCCTGCGAGGCCTCGTTCGAGTTCGAGATGAGCTCGGTGAGCGTGTCGCGCTTCTCGGCGAGCGCGGTCATCGCGTCGGCGCCGTCGATGAGGAAGCGCTGGAGCGTGCGCTCGTCGCGACCGATCTCGTTGACGAGCTCGCGCGTCGTCGACAGCGTCGGGTTGAAGTACTTCGTCGCGAGGTTCGCGCGCTCGCCCTTGTCGCGGAACTGCGTCGCCGAGCCCTGGACGACCTGCTGCAGCGCCTTGCGCGTGTCGTCGTCGAGCGTGTTGAAGAGCTGGTCGATCTCGACGATCGAGGTCGTCTTGTCCTGCTGGAGCGTGGCGCCCTCGTCGAGCGGCTGGCCGCTGCCCGGCGTCAGGACGATATAGCGGTTCGCGATGCCCGAGAGCGACGTCGCCTTGATGAGCGCGCGGGTGCCCTCGCGCAGCGGCGTGAAGCCCTCCTCGACCTCGATGTCGACCTCGGCCTGGTTGTCGTCCGTCAGCTTGATGTCGGTGATCGAGCCGACCCGGCGGCCGCCGATCTGGACGTCGTCGTCCCTGACGAGCTGCCCGGCGTTCTCGAAGCGCGCCTTGTACTTCTGCGTGTCGGATCCGCCCAGCATCAGGCTGCCCACGAGCAGCGCTGCCAGCACGAGCGCACCCAGCGCCACGGCCCGGGCGACGGTCATGCGGCAATCCTACGGTTGATGGAGCAGTGGGACAGGCGCAGAAGGGGGCGGGGGTACAGGACCGGCGGATCGTGTCGCACGCGTGTTCACTCCGTGTTAGCCACACACGGAGTCGCGGGCATGCGCGACGCTACTCCATGCCGAGAGGGCCCTGCGCGTCGCCGGACAGGAACTGACGCACGAAGGGGTTGTCGCTGTTGAACAGCTCCTCCGCGGGCCCGGACTCGACGATCCTCCCCTTCCACAGCACCGAGATGTGCTCGGCCACCCGTCGCGCGGTCATGATGTCGTGCGTGATGAGCGTGAACGCCGGGGTGTGATCGTTCCCCTCGCGCTCGGCGTCGGCCATCATCTCGGCGTGGATCTCCTGGATCAGCTCGCCGAGGAGGGCGGTGCGGACCGGGTCCAGGCCTGAGTCCGGCTCGTCGAAGAGGACGATGCTCGGGTCGAGCACCAGCGCGCGCGCGAAACCGGCGCGCTTGCGCATGCCGCCCGACAGCTCGTTCGGCATCTTGTCGCCGGCGTCGCCGAGGCCGACCTCCTTGAGGCGCCGGGTGACGATCTCGCCGATCTCGTCCTCGCCCTTGTCCGTGTGCTGGCGCAGCGGGAACGCCGTGTTGTCGAAGACGTTCATCGAGCCGAAGAGCGCGCCGTCCTGGAAGAGGACGCCGAACTTCTTGCGCATCTCGAACAGCTCGTCGTCCTGCATGTTCGGGACCGACTCGCCGTGGACGAGGACGTCGCCGTCGTCGGGGTACAGGAGGCCGACCATGTGCTTGATGCACACGGACTTGCCGGTGCCCGACGGGCCGAGGATCATCGAGATCTTGCCCTCGGGGAGTCCGAGGTTCAGGCCGCGGAGGATCCGGTTGCGCCCGAACGCCTTGTGCACGTCGACGAACTCGACGGCGTCCGGCGCGCCGGTCGGCCGCTGCTCGCCGGTGTGCCACTTGTACTCGTCGTCCTCGCCGCGGTCGGCCTCGCGCTGCTCGCGGGCCTCGCGGCGCTCGCGGCGCTCGCGCGCGCCGTCGTCCTCGTCGCGCGGCGGCTCCTCGGTGACGCGGACCTGCGAGCGCGCCTCCTCCTCCTGCTCGGCGTCGCGGACGCCCTCGTCGCCGCCCGCGATCGCGCCCTGCGCACCCTCGCTGTCGTGGGGCGCCGACGAGTCGTCGGCCGGGCCGCGGCTCGACAGCTCGGACTGCGGCTCGCCGCCGGCGGCCTCGTCGGGTTCGTCGCGCCTGCGCGGGATCCTCGGCATCTAGTGGTTCACCCTCCGATTGGTGCTCTCGGGTTGGCGCCCCAGAAGAGCTGGGTGCCGAGCATCCCGATCAGGTGCACGAGCACGATGTTCATGACCATGGACTTCGCTGTGGCCGTGCCCACGCCGACCGGTCCGCCGGACGCGTGGTAGCCGTAGTAGCACCCGACCAGCACGATGGCCGTGGCCATCGCCATCCCCTTGATCACGGAGTACAAGAGGTCGGGTGGGTTCTGGAACATCCAGAAGATGAGGAAGAACCCGCCGGACGAGACCTCGCCGATCTGCTCGACCACCGCCAGGTAGCTCGCGAAGAAGCCGGCGCCGACGCCCGCGATGTACATGAACGGCAGCACGAGCCAGGCGGCGAGCAGGCGCGTCGCGCACAGGAACAGCACCGAGTCGATGCCCATGACCTCGAGGGCGTCGATCTCGTCGGAGATCCGCATCGAGCCGAGCTCGGCGACGATGCCGGTGCCGATCTTCGCGGACATCATGTAGCCGAACGCGTACGGGACCAGCTCGCGCAGGTCGCACCAGGCGGCGAACACGCCCGCGTACGCGGGGGCGCCGACCGCGCGGTTGAAGTACGCGCCCTCGATGCCGCACTGCAGGCCGATGATGAAGATCAGGCCCCAGATGACGAGCGTGCTCGAGACGATGAGGATGCCCGCCTGGCGGAGCGCCTCGCCGAAGAACTTGAAGACGCGCAGGCTGAAGACCAGCCCGACGATCTTCATGCAGAACTTCGTGATCTCGCCGAAGCTGGCGAGCCAGTCGCGCGGGACCGCGAGCCAGCCCACTACCGGATCACCTGGATCTCGGG
>DASZDF010000036.1:0-4633 GCA_035942275.1 Solirubrobacteraceae bacterium
GTCCTGACCACGCCGCGGATCGTCGTCCGCCTGCTCGCGGTCGGCGCGCTCGCGGTCTTCGGCGCCCAGGCGTGGGCGGGCATGGTCCGTCCTGAGGCCGCGGGGCGGATGGTCGGCGCGGCGCTGGTCGGGGTCTGCCTCGCCGCGGTCGCCGTGGCCGCGACGCGCCTGCAGCGCTGGCCGCGCCGCGCGCTCCTGTCGCTCCTTCCCTTCGCGGCCGCCGCGTCGATCCTGCTGCTCGCGGGCGTCCCGCTCCACCTGCTCGACCTCGAGAGCTGGGGCGACCTGGCGAGCGGCCTCGGGCAGGGGATCTACGCGCTGCCCGGGCTGAACGTCCCCTACCGCGGCGTCGACGAGTGGAACCGGATCGCCATGCTCCTCGGCGGGACGACGGCGGCGATCGTCGGCGTCCTCGTGGCCTGCTGGCCGCTCGGCGGCGGGCGCTACGGGCGCCCGCTCGCGGGCGTCGTCGTCCTGAGCGTGCTCTACGCGGTTCCGGCCGTCCAGCTCGACGTCGCGGAGCCGTGGCTCGAGGGGCTCGCGTTCGCGCTGCTGCTCGGCGCGGCGCTGTGGGCGGAGCGGATGGCGCCGCGCGACGCGCCGCTCGGCGGCGTCGTGGTGCTGGCGGCGGGGCTCGTCGCGCTCGCGCTCGCGCCGAGGCTCGACGCCGCCGACCCATGGGTCGACTACGAGTCGATCGCGCAGTCGCTCGGCGACCGGGGGACGACCGCGTTCTCGTGGGACCACCGGTACGGCCCGCTCGACTGGCCGCGCGACGGCCGCGAGGTGCTGCGGATCGCGGCGAAGAACGGCGCCTACTGGAAGGCGACGACGCTGACCGACTTCGACGGCCGCCGCTGGCTCGACGTCCATCCGCAGGGCATCGAGGACGATCCCGTGGCCGACGACCCGCGACCGCGATGGGTCCAGCAGCTGCGGGTCTCGGTGCGCAACCTGCGCACGAAGCAGTTCGTCTCGGCCGGCACGACGCTGCGGATCACCCGCTCGCCGCGCGGCGTGATGGCCGGAGCGCCGGGCTCGTTCGTCTCGAGCGGGCGCGAGCTGCGGCGCGGCCACTCCTACCTGGTCGACGCGTACATCCCGCGGCCGCGCCGGCTCGAGATCGAGGCCGCGGGGACCGACTATCCGACCTCGCTGTACCCGTACCTGTCGGTGCAGCTCCCGGAGTCCGTCGGCGGGCCGCCGCCGATCGACCCGGCGACCCAGACGTACTCGCCGGACGGGCCGCCGGCGTTCGTCGTGTTCAGCGGCTTTGCCGACCCGCGGCCGGCGCTCGGCTACGTCGCCGGGCGCGGGTTCGGCAAGCGCGTCGGCACCGACTGGGTCCGCGAGTCGGCGTACGCGCGGACGTACGCGCTGGCGCGGCGGCTCAAGGCGCTGTCGGCGTCGCCGTACGCGTTCGCGCGCGCGATCCAGGCGCACCTCGCGAAGGGCTACCGGTACTCGGAGGCCCCGCCGCGCCGGTCGCTGCCGCTGGACGCGTTCCTCTTCGAGGACAAGATCGGCTACTGCCAGCAGTTCTCGGGCGCGATGGCGCTGCTGCTGCGGATGGGCGGCGTGCCGGCGCGGGTGGCGAGCGGCTTCTCGCCGGGGACGCTCGACCAGACGCGGGGGGAGTACGTCGTCCGCGACCTCGACGCCCACTCGTGGGTCGAGGCGTACTTCCCCGGCTACGGCTGGATCCCGTTCGACCCGACGCCCTCGGTGGCGCCCGCGCGCGCCCAGCTGCCCGCGCTCGACGGCCAGGAGGAGGACGACGCGGCGGCGTCGGAGGGCGGCGACGCCTCGGGGACGCGCGGCAGCGAGCGCGCGCTGGATCCGCGGGCGCTGGGGCAGGGCGAGGTCGCGGACTCCGGCTCCGGGAGCGGCCTGAAGCTCGTCGCCGCCGGCGTGGGCGGGCTGCTCGTGGTGCTGGCGGTCGCGTACGCGGTGCTCGCCGTGCGGTGGCGGCGACGGTACGGGCCGGAGGAGGCGGCGGCCGAGCTCGCGCGCGCGCTGCGGCGGACCGGACGCGCGCCGCGACCGGGGGCGACGCTGAGCTCGGTGGAGCAGACGCTGCGCTGGTCGCCGGAGGCGGCGGGCTACGTGCGGACGGTCCGTTCCGCCCGGTTCGGATTCGGCGGGAGCGCCCCGACGCGCGAGCAGCGGCGGGCGCTGCGGCGCGAGCTCGCGAGCGGGTTGGGGGTGCGCGGCCGGCTGCGCGCGCTGTGGGCCCTGCCGCCGTTCTGACCCCTTCAGACGTGCCGGTGGCGGCCGTACACTGAGGGGTGATGGAGAGCGTGTACGACCTCTTCACGCGCGGGACGCGACTGCTCGAGGACGGCGACTTCCACGCCGCGACCGTCCCTCTCGCGCGTGCCCGGGACCTCGAGCCCGACAAGACCTCTATCCGCGAGGCGCTCGGCCGTGCGCTCTTCCGCTCGCAGCGCTACGAGCAGGCCGCGGCGGAGTTCTCCGCGATCGTCGAGCAGGCGCCGACGAACGACTTCGCGCTCTTCTGCCTCGGGCGCTCGCTGCAGCTCCTCGGCCGCCACTCCGAGGCGCGCCACCCGCTCGCGCTCGCCTCGAACCTGCGCCCCGAGCGCGGCGACTACCGCCACTACCGCGACCAGGCCCGCCGGCACGCGGCCTGAGCGGGGGCGCCCGCTCCACCCGCCCGACGCCGCGCCACTCGCGCCCACGCCACGCCGCTCCACCCGCGCCGCTGCGCACCATCTTCCTGATCACTCGACGCCAACGGCGCGAACGGCTCTGGTGCGCCTAACCGTGCGAGCCGTCGCCACTCATAAGTATCATCTGCGCATGGCTTCTCACGAACCGACTCAGGTCCAGGGCCAGCGCGCGATGGCGCATCCGATGCGGGCGCGGATCCTCGCGTCGCTCGACGGCGGGCGGGAGCTCAGCCCGGTCGAGCTGGCGCGGGAGCTCGACGCTTCGCTGGGCGTCATCAGCTACCACGTGCGGGTGCTGGCGGATGCGGAGGTCGTCGAGCTGTCGCGCACGACCGCGCGGCGCGGGGCGATCCAGCACCACTACAAGTTGCGCGACGGCGCCGCGGTCTCCGGCAGCGTCTCGCTGAGCGTCGAGCGGGCGGACCGGCTGTCCGCCGAGCTGCGCAGGGTCGTCGACCGCGCACGCCGCGACGCCGCGAAGACCGAGTCGGACGCCGGCGAGGTCGAGGTGACGGTCCTGGTGCACCGCGCGACACTCTCGTAACGCCTTCCTCCATACCGTCGGCGCATGACCCCCGCCGACTGGCTCCTCCTCCTCGTCGCGCTCGACGCGCCGGCCGGGGGGCTCGAGCCGGTGCGGGTGCAGAAGGCGCTCTTCCTGCTCGCGCGCGAGGGCGGCCTGCCGCGCTCGGAGCGCTACTGGTTCGTCCCCTACAACTACGGCCCGATGAGCCCGCGGATCTACCGCGACGTCGAGGCGCTCGCCCGCCGCGGCCTGATCGAGCAGGTGTCGGTGCCCGGCTACGCGTGGGGCCGCGTCCGCGCGACGGCCGCGGGGCGGGCGCGCGCCGAGCGGCTCGTCGCCGCAGCGAGCGACCGAGAGCGCCGCAGCCTCGACGCGCTGCAGCGCATCCGCGACCTCGTCACGTCGCTGAGCTTCGCCGACCTGCTCGAGACGATCTACGATCGCCACCCGCACTTCGCCGTGCGTTCTGTGTTCCGCCGGCCGTGACGCGAGGGCTCGCACCGTGCTTCCGACGGCGGGCGACCGCGCCGCCCACGGCGCGCCGCTTCGCGGGGGAGGGGCGGCCGTGACGCTCGTCCTGGCCATCCGCTGCCGCGAGGGCGTCGTCCTCGCGTCGGACGGTCAGGCCACGACGGACGCGGCCGGGCAGCCCACGCGCCAGCCCGTCCAGAAGCTCTTCGACCTCGGCGGGCGGATCGCGTGGGGGGCGGCGGGGAGCGTCGGGCTCCAGCAGGCGCTCGCCGAGCGGCTCACGCAGGACCGCGAGCGGCTGCTGGCGGCCGAGGACCCGCGGGAGGCGCTCGTCGACGCCGTCATCCCGATCCAGCAGCGGGCGCTGCGCGACTTCGTCCCGCACCCGGGGGCGCAGCCGCCCGACCTCGCGTGCGTGTTCTGCTGGGTGGGCCGCGACGGCGCGCCGCGGATCTTCTCCGTCCCGCGGACGGGCAGCGACCACCAGCTCCACGACGGCCACGCCGCGGTCGGGACGGGCGACATCTTCGCCGACTTCGCCATGGTCTCGGTCGCGCACCTCGGCACGCCCGACCTCACGACCGAGCAGGCGAAGATGGTCGCGCTCAAGGCGATCGAGGACGCGATCCGCGTCGCCGCGGTCTACCTCGGCGAGCCGATCCAGATGATCGTCGTCACCGCGCACGGCGTCGCCGAGGTGCCGCGGGCCGAGATCCGCGGCGGGCTGAGCGACTCGGTCGACGCGTGGAAGGTGCGCCAGCGGGAGAGCCTCGGGCCGCTCGCGCCTCCCGCGCCGATGGTGCGGAGGGCCGCGGCCGGCTGAAGGGCGGCTCGGCGCGTTCGCCGCTTTCCGCCGTCGCCCACTATGAGTACCATGCCGCCCCAATGGTGGGGTCGCGTTCAGCGCGGGAGGGCGCTGGCTTGATGAACCGGAGTCACGACG
>DASZDF010000037.1:0-5731 GCA_035942275.1 Solirubrobacteraceae bacterium
GCTCCAACGTCTACAACGCGCAGCTCTGTCGGGCATTCGTTCGCGCCGGGCACGAGGTTCACCTCCTCAGCCAGGAGCGGGTGCCCCAGAGGCTCGCGTTCGTCGACGCGTACGGGGATTGGGACAGCGGCGGAGAGCTGAAGTTGCGGACGTCACGAAGTCCGGCTCGATGCACCGTCTACCGGCCCGACATCGGCGGCCTGCTGCCGGTCTACGTCACCGACCGCTACGACGGCATCGAGGCGCGCCCGTTCCTCGACTGCACGGACGACGAGGTCGAGGAGTACGTCGCGCGCAACGTCGCTGCCGTGCGCGAGGTCGCCGAGCTCGTTCGTCCAGACATCGCGCTCGCGAACCATCTCGTCATGGGCCCGGCGATCCTGGCGCGGGCGCTCGCCGACGTGCCGTACGCGGTGAAGATCCACGGCAGCGCGCTCGAGTACGTCGTCAAGCGCGATCCGGAGCGCTTCCTCCCGTGGGCGCGGGAGGGGCTGGCGAAGGCGCGGACGGTCCTGGTCGGCTCGCGCCACACCGGCGAGTCGCTGTGGGAGGCGGTGGCCGACCCGGCGCTGCCCGGCCGCACGCGGCTCGGGCCGCCGGGGGTGGACGTCGAGGCGTTCGCCCCGGCGCCGCCCGACGAGGCGGCGACGCGGCTGCGGGCGCTGGCGGACACGCTGTCGGCCGCCGAGCCCGAGGTCACGGCCGAGGGATCCTCGTTCGCGCGCGACGTGCACGCGGCGGGGGGCGAGCTCGCGCGGCTCGACCCCGCGAGCGAGCGCCTCGTCGTCTTCGTCGGGAAGCTCATCGTGTCCAAGGGCGTCGACCTGCTCGCGGCGGCGTGGCCGCTCGTGCTGAAGCGGGTACCGGACGCCACGCTCGTCGTCGTCGGGTTCGGCGCTTACCGCGACGGGTTCGAGCGGCTGCTGGACGCGCTGCGCGACGGCGACGCCGACGCCGCGCGGGAGCTCGCGCTCGCCGGCCGCGAGGTCGAGGGCGGGCCGCGCGCGCCGCTGCGGCACCTGCTCGCCCACCTCGAGCAGGGGCTCGAGCCGACGCCGCAGCTCGCCGACCGCGTGCGGATGATCGGCCGCCTCGAGCACGACGAGCTCCACGAGCTGCTGCCCGCGTGCGACGCCCAGGTCGTGCCGAGCACGTTCCCGGAGGCGTTCGGGATGGTCGCCGCCGAGGGGGCCGCGTGCGGGCTGCTGCCCGTCAGCGCCGCGCATTCCGGGCTGGCGGAGGTGAGCGCGCAGCTCGCGGAGGCCGTCCCGCCCGAGGCCGTTCCGTGGCTGTCCTTCGCCGTCGACGACGGCGCGGTCGAGGCGCTCGCGGACGCGATCGCGAGCTGGCTCGAGGCGCCCCCCGACCTGCGCCGCCGCACCCGCGAGGCGCTTGTCGCCACCGCCCGGGAGCGCTTCTCGTGGGAAGGCGTCGCGCGCGACGCGGTCGCAGCGGCGGAGGGCCGGCACGACGAGCTGCGCCCGCCCCGCGGGTAGGGGGCGATCACGCCGCCGCGCCGCGCCCCGGCGGCTCCGCCGCGACCGGGCACCTCGTCGCCGCGCTCCTATACATTGCCCGCCGTGCGTCTGCGTGACCTCATCGCCGTGGTCGCCGGAGGAGGGCTTCTCGCCCTGGGCGGCGGCTGCTCGCTGGTCGAGGACGACGCCGATCTCGTCGCCGGCAAGGAGCTCTTCATCGAGAAGTGCAGCTCGTGCCACATCCTCGCCCGCGCCGACGCGCGCGGCACCCAGGGCCCGAACCTCGACGAGGCCTTCCAGCACGCGCTCGCCAGCGGCATGGAGCGCAGCGGGATCCAGGGCGCGGTGCACGAGCAGATCCTGCACCCGGCGAACCTCGCCAAGGACAACAAGGTCTACATGCCGCCCAAGCTCGTCACGGGCGACGACGCGCGCAACGTCGCGGCCTACGTCGCCGAGGTGGTGGCGCGGCCCGGCGAGGACAGCGGCCGGCTCGCCGAGGCGGGCAAGAAGCCGGGCGGCGGGGAGCCCGCGGTCGCGAAGGACGGCGTCCTCGACATCCCGGCCACGGCCCAGCTCGCGTACGTGACGAACGCGGCCACGGCCGAGCCGGGTCCGACGACCATCCGCTCGCCGAATCCGTCCGGCACGCCGCACAACATCGCGCTCGAGGGCCCCGGCCTCGGCCAGGACATCATCGGCGACGTCGTCACCAACGACGGCGTCTCGGAGATCGAGGCCACGCTCAAGGCGGGCGAGTACAAGTTCTTCTGCACCGTCGAGGGGCACCGCGAGGGCGGCATGGAGGGCACCCTCACCGTCAAGTAGGGCCGCGCCGTCAGGCCGGGCGGCGCTCCATGAACCAGTTCGGCACGCCGATGACGTCGGCCTCGGCGACCACCACGTAGCCGAAGCGCTCGTAGAACCGCACGTTCTCCGGCTTGTCGGTCTCGAGGAAGCCGAGGGCGCCGGACGCGTCGAGGCGTCGCGCGTGCTCGGCCAGCAGCACCGACCCGATCCCCTGCCGCTGGAGCGGCCGGTCCACCGCGACGGGCCCGAGGTGGACGTGCGGCTCGTCGGGGTCGTGCTCCTGCCATGTCTTGACCCACCTGCCGACGCGCGCCGCCGTCCGCGGCCCCATCCGGACGATCGTCGTCAGGTACCGGAGCTGCTGCGCCGCGCGCGGCCGGCAGTCGCCCTGCGTCAGCGCGCCGGCGACGGCGACGAGAATGCCGTCGCGGTGCACGGCGATCGGCTCGTTGTGCCGGGCGTGCCGCAGCAGCGCGCGCATCATCAGCGCGTGGACGGCCTCCCGCCGGTCCGGGTCCGGGCCGTACGCCGCGACGTGCAGCGGGTTGTCGCGCATCCCGCGCGCGAAGACCCCGACCGCCGCCTCGTGGTCGGCGGGCGCGAGGTCGCCGACACGGAGTTCGCTCACGTGAACAGCGCCCCGTAGGCGCTCAGCGCCGGCTGGCCGCCGAGGTGGGCGTAGAGGACGTTCGACTCCTTCGGGATCTCGCCGCGCCGCACGAGGTCGATCATCCCGGCCATCGACTTCCCCTCGTAGACCGGGTCGGTGATCATCCCCTCGAGCCGGCCGGCCGTCCGGATCGCGTCGAGCGTCGTGTCGTCCGGGATCCCGTAGATGCCGGCGTGGTAGCGGTCGTCGAGGACGATCTCGTCGTCGCGCAGCTCGCGCCCCAGCCCGATGAGCTTCGCCGTCGCCCGGGCGATCCGCGCGACCTGCGCGTGCGTCTCCGCCGGCTTCGCCGACCCGTCGATCCCGATCACGCGCCGCTCGCGCTCCTGGCCGGCGAAGCCCGCGATCATCCCCGCCTGCGTACTGCCGGTGACCGCGCAGACGACGATCGTGTCGAAGAAGACGCCGAGCTCGCGCTCCTGCTCGGCGACCTCGCGCGCCCACTGCGCGAACCCGAGCCCGCCGAGCTCGTGGTCCGACCCGCCGGCGGGGATCGCGTACGGCGTCCCGCCGCGCTCCTTCACGTCGGCGATCGCCTGCTCCCAGCTCTCCTTGAAGCCGATCCCGAACTCCGACCGCACGAGCCGCACGTCGGCGCCCATGATCCGGCTGAGCTGGATGTTGCCGACGCGGTCGTAGACGACGTCCGGCCAGTCGACCCAGCTCTCCTGGACCAGCACCGCGTCCAGGCCCGTGCGGGCCGCGGCGGCCGCGACCTGCCGCGTGTGGTTGGACTGGACCCCGCCGATCGAGACGAGCGTGTCGCAGCCCTTCGCGAGCGCGTCGGCGACGAGGTACTCGAGCTTGCGCGTCTTGTTGCCGCCGTAGGCGAGGCCGCTGTTGCAGTCGTCGCGCTTGGCCCACAGCCGCGCCCCGCCCAGGTGCTCGGTGAGCCGCTCGAGCCGGTGGACGGGGGAGGGGCCGAACAGCAGCGGGTGGCGGGGGAAGCGGTCGAGGTTCATGCGGCGACTCTAGGTCCCGAGGTCGAGCTTCATCCGCGTGCCCGGCCCGAAGCGCGTCGGGCCCGTGCCGGTCGCCACGAACCCGACGCGCTCGTAGAACGCGACCGCGTTCTCGTTCGCGGTCACGCACAGCACGCCGAACCCGTCGCGGCGGGCGCGCTCGGCGGCGTCCTCCACGAGCGCGCGCCCGATCCCGCGCTGCATCGCCTCCGGGTCGACGAAGAGCCCGTCGAGCTGGTCGGCGAGCGCAACCGCGAAGCCGATCGGGCGGTCGTGCTCGTCGACCGCGACGCGGATCCGGCCCTCGTCGACCCAGTCCCGGGGGACCGCGAGCGCGTCCGGGTACTGCGCCAACTGCTCGCGGTACGTCTCCCAGACGTCCGTCGCCCGCCGCCTCAGCGCGTCGAAGGCGTCCGCCTCGCCGGGGAGGGAGTCCCGGATCCTCATGTGCCAACGCTAGACGCTCGGCGAACGCCCGCGGAACGATCCGGTGGCACGTTGCGAGCATGACAACGCTGCAGACCGACCTCGTCGAGGTCATCTCCCCGGACGGCACGAAGCTCGGCGTCGAACGCGTCGGGTCCGGCCCGCCGCTGCTCGCGGTCCACGGCGGGATCGGCGACCGCACCCGCTGGACGCTGCTCAAGGAACGGATCGCCGACCGCTTCACGCTGCACCTCCTCGACCGGCGCGGCCGCGGCGCGAGCACGCAGGAGTCGACCGCGCCGTACGCGCTCGACCGCGAGATCGACGACGTCCTCGCCGTCGTCGACGCGATCGGGCAGCCCGTGCGCTACCTCGGGCACTCCTACGGCGCGCTGATCGGCCTCGAGGCGCTCGCCCGCACCGGCGCGATCGAGCGGTCGCTCCTCTACGAGCCCCCGTTCGACACGCCCGGGCACGCGACGGCGCCGGCCGCCGTGCTCGACCGGATGGAGGCGCTCATCGACGGCGGCGACCGCGAGGCGGCGCTCGAGCTCTTCTACCGCCAGGTGCTGGGCGCGGACCCGACGCCGTTCAAGGCCCTCCCGATGTGGCCTGTGCGCATCGCGATCGCGCACACGATCGTCCGCGAGGGGCGGATCGGGCTCGACTACGCGTGCGTCCCGGAGCGCTTCGCCGCGGTCCGCGCGCCGACCCGCATCCTCCTCGGCACCGAGAGCCCGGCGCCCTTCCGCGCGTCGGCGTCGGCGGCGGCCGCCGCGATCCCCGGCTGCGAGCTCGTCCTGCTCCACGGCCAGGGCCACACGATGATCGACGCCGACCCCGACGGGTTCGTCCGGCAGGTGACTGACTTCCTGGGGTGACGAGCGAGGACGTCGTCGAAGGGCCGCATCGCAGCCGCCATGGTGCTCGCCGCCGCGGCCTACGGCGCGATCAGAGCGCGGAGCGCAGCGTGTCCTGCAGCGCCTCACGGCTCGTGTAGCGCGGCTTCCAGTCCAGCTCGCGCTTCGCCTTCGACGCGTCCATGATCGCCGGGTGGCTGATCGCCTCGATCCACTCCGTCGCCGGCGGGGCGAACGGCGGGGTCGGGATCGCGGCCACGGCTCGCGCCGCCGCGCGGACGGGGGCGCCGGGGAACGGGACGGGCGCGAGGCCGAGCTCGCGGGCGACGTCCGACCCCGTGAGCACGCCGTCGCCGGTGATGTTGTACGCGCCGGGCGGACCGGCCGCGACGACGCACAGCAGGATCGCCTGCCCGACGTCCTCCTCGTGGATGAACTGCACGGCCACGTTCGGCGCGAGGGTCGGCAGCGGCACCGGGAGCCGGGTGGCCGCGCCGAGCAGGCCGCGCCCGATCGCCTCCAGCG
>DASZDF010000038.1:0-4516 GCA_035942275.1 Solirubrobacteraceae bacterium
CTCGGCGACGGCCGCACGAAGGTCACGACGGTCTCGACGTTCCACACCACCGAGGAGCGCGACGGCATGCTCGACTCCGGGATGGAGTGGGGGATGAACCAGACGTTCGAGCGCCTCGACGCGGTGCTCGCGCGCCTCGCGGGGAGCCCCGGTCGCGAGGCCTGAGCATCCTTCAGCCGAGGCCGGCCTGACGCGCCGTCGTCGAGCGGCGGATCGGGCCGATCCGGCTGGCGAGGTACCCGAAGCGGCGCATCGCGCGCCAGCCGGCGTGCGGGCCGTCGAACGTGCGGCCGATGAAGATCGACCACGGGACGTAGCGGCGCGACTTCGCGTCGCGGGCGCGGGCGTAAGCCCGGAGGTCCGCGCCGGGCCCGTGCTCGGTCAGGACCGTGCCGAGGGCGAGCGCGTCCTCGAGCGCGAGGTTCGCGCCCTGGCCGTTGTGGGGATGGACCGCCGCCGCGGCGTCGCCGAGCAGGGCGACGCCCGGCGCGGACCGCGGCGCGGCGCGGTGGGTGCGGCCGGAGAGGAAGCCGACGTCCTCGAAGGACCTCACGCAGGCGGCGATCCGGTCGCCGGCGGGGATGCGCGCGGCGTACGACTCGCGCCACGCGTCGAGGTCGTCGCGGTCGACGGCGTCGCGGCTCGCGCCGACCAGGTGGTCGAAGAAGTAGGTCTGCTCGCCGAACGGCAGGACGCCGTCGCACCAGCCGCGCCCGCAGTAGAGGACCGCGGCGTCCGGGTGCGGGGCGCGGACGGCGGCGAAGCCGATGAGGAACCGGTCCGGGCCGGTGCGGAGCCCGACGCGCACGCCGAGCTGCTCCCGGACGACCGAGTTGCGCCCGTCGGCCCCGACGACGCAGGTCGCGTGGAGCGTGCACTCCTCGCCCGAGGCGCCGGTGTAGCGGACGCCGGTCACCCGCTCGCTGGAGCGGTCGAGCCCGGTCGCGGCGCAGCCGAGCCGCAGCGTCGCCCGCTCGGGAAGTCGCCCGGCGATCACCGCGATCGCGCTGGTGCGGTCGACGACGACGAGGTAGGGGTTCGGGTGGCGGAGCTCGCCATACGCCGCCTCCGCGCGCACGCGGCCGGACGGATCGCACTGGCGCGCCCGGTCGACCCGGTGCCCCGCCTCGAGGATGCGGTCGAGGACGCCCAGGCGGTCCAGCGCCGCGAGCCCGTTGGGCTGGAGGACGAGCCCGACGCCCTCGGGCGCGAGCTCGGGCCGGCGTTCGAGGACGGCGACGCTCAGGCCGGCGTCGGCGCACAGCGTCGCCAGGGCCAGCCCGCCGAACCCCGCGCCCACGACGGCGACGTCGACGCGCTCGGTCACGGGCCGGCGAGCACGACCGACGTCTCGATCTGCCTGTCCGGGATGGTCCAGTACTCGCGCAGCAGCCGGTCCTTCTCCGCGGGCGGGACCGGCGCGAAGCCGTGGCCGCGGTAGAACCCGATCGCCCACTCGGCGGCGGCCCACGTCCCCACCAGCATCCGCTGCTCCTGCGACTGCGCGAGGTGGCGGAGGAGCGCCCCGCCGATCCCGCGACCCTGGCTCCCCGGCGCCACGTACGCGTGGCGGATGAGGACGACGTCGCGGACGGGCTGCACGCCCATGACCCCGAGCAGGGCGCCACCGTCGTCGTAGCCCCAGAAGGCGACGCCGGCCTCCATCTCCCTGTCGAGCTCCTCCGCGCTCATGTACGGCTCGCGCCAGCGGTCCGCGGGGATCACGCCGCGATACGCCTCGGCCGCGGCGTTGACGATCGCGAGGATCGCGTCCCGCTCCTCGTCGCGACAGGGTCGGATGTGGCCGCTCACAGCGCGGCCGACGGTACACGCGCGGCCGAAGGACTAGCGCGCGTGCGGACCACGATCGCCGCCCGCGCGGCCCGGAACCCCGGCTTCGTCGCCCGCGCGCGGCGCAGCCCCGCGCGGCGCACGACCATCCTGATCCTGGCCGTCCCCGCCGCCCCGGTACGCGCACGGCGCCCGGCGAACCGCACCACCGCCCCGCGCACCGGGGCGCCGTCCGCGGTGGTGACGCGGAAGACGAGGGTTTTGCGGCGGCCCGCGTTCACGGCGCCGGGAGAGACGAGGAGGCGCAGCGCGCGACGCCGCGCTGCCGCGCGGCGCGGCCCGGAAGGCTCCCCGCCGCGCCCGCCGCCGCTGGGGGATCCGCCTCGCTGCTCCGGCCGGTCGTTGACGAGCGGGCTCTCGGTCTCCAGCGTCATGTCCATCGGGATCTGGGAGACGCCCTCGCCGCGGCATTGCGCCGCCACGTCGGGCGACGTGCGCTCGGTGAGGAACGTCCCGTGGCCGTTGCCGGTCCCCGAGCGCTCGCCGTAGACCTCGAAGTCGATCTCGGTCGAGGTGCTGACGAAGTCGAACGTGTAGCGGACGACCTCGCCACTGGCGAACGCGATCGTCGCCTGCCCGGGGGACGTCGTCTGGGCCCGGTTGCACGAGCCGTAGCTCCTCCCGCCCGTGTGGATCGTCACCGGCGCCTCCGAGACCTCGCGCCCGTCGAGGGTGCCGCTGCAGGTCCCCTCGGCGTCGTATGTGTACTCGAGCGCGGCCTCGGTGGTCGTCGCAGGCGGCTTGAACCGGACGTCGCCCTTCACCGCGCACGAGCCCGCGAAACCCGCGCCCTCTGGCTCGACGACCTGCTTGCGGTAGACGCCGCGCTCCCAGCGCTCCGCGGCGAACGACGAGTAGCCGGGGACGTACGGGCGCTCGGGCGCGCCGAGCAGCGCCGCGAGCTCGGTCCCCGCGGCCGCCGTCACCCTCCCGTCGGCGTCGCCCGAGGTGATGTCCTCGGTGGAGAACGCGACCTTCACGCTGCCCTGCGGCGTGTCGCGCCAGTAGCCGCCGCGCACCGCGATCTCGCCGGGCCGCTCGCGCGTCGTCGCCTCGATGCCGAAGCCGTCCGCGGCGAACGCGAACGGGGCTCCGCCGATGTTCGGGTCGAACGGGCCCGTCCGGAAGGCGAGGCGGTCGCTGTGCTCGACCGGGAAGCCGGGCGTCCGCTGCCGCAGCCAGCGCACGATGCGGCGGTCGTCGGCCAGCCAGGACAGGACGTACCAGTTGCACGCGTCCGGGACGTCGCCCTTGGCCGAGCCGATGCCCGGCGCGCCGGACGCGCAGCCGCGCCCGTCGGGCGACTGGATGACGACGCCGTAGCTCGCCATCGTCCCCGGCGCCGTCTCGTCGTCGATCGTGATCGCGCGGCAGCGGATCGCCCGGACGAACAGCAACGGGGCGCCCGACCCGCGGGCGCGCACCGCTGCGTAGCGCTTCGGCAGGCGCGCGGCGACGGCCGCGTCGTCGCCCTCGACGAACGCCTGGTGCTCGTCGCACTGCTCGGTCACCATCGCCGCCGGCGCCGCCTGGGCCGCCGACGCGCAGCCGACCGCCGCGATGACCCCGACCGTGGCGCAGACGCGCCGCCCGTTTCGCCCGCTCATAGCGCTGCTCCCCTCGGCTCGTGCGGGGGGCCGGCGGCACGCGCCGCGTCGATGGCCGCCATCAGCCCCAGCCAGCCGCAGAACGGACGGTCCCAGCGACCGTTGCTCTGCTCGTCGTACAGGCGTCCCTGGATCGGCTCCGCGTCGAAGCGGACCTCGAGGCTCAGGCGCCTTGGCTCCCCTGCCGCGTTCATGGCCCCGACCGTGGCGGGACGCGGTCGGCCGGACAACCGGGAGCACCCGAAGCGAGCACCCCAGACTTTCGCCGGTCCGGCGCAGCCGCCGCGCGGGGGCGGTAAACGGTGGGGCGTGCAGTTGCTCGAGCGGGAGAACGAGCTGCGCGAGCTCGAATCGCTCGCCGGCGACGCGCGGGCGGGCGACGGGCGGATGGTCGTCGTCGAGGGTCCGCCCGGGATCGGCAAGACCCGGCTGCTCGAGGCCGCCGCCGAGGCGGCGCGGTCCGCGGGGATGACCGTGCTCGCCGCGCGCGCGTCCGAGCTCGAGCGCGAGTTCCCGTTCGGCGTCGTGCGGCAGCTCTTCGAGCCGGCGGTGCGTCGCGGGGAGCGGGATGCGCTGCTCGACGGGGCCGCGCGCCTCGCCGCGCCGCTGCTCGGCGGCGAGCCCACCGAAGCGGCGGACAGCGCGGCCGAGGGCGCCGCGCTCCCGTACCTGCACGCCCTGTACTGGCTGACGGCGAACCTCGCCGAGCAGGGCCCGGTGGCGCTCGTCGTCGACGACGTGCAGTGGGCGGACCCGAGCTCGGTGCGCTTCCTTCAGTTCCTGCTGCCGCGCCTGCGAGAGCTCTCTGTCCTCGCCGTCCTCGGCGCGCGTCCTCGCGAGCCCGGGGCGGACCGCCAAACGCTCGACGCGCTGGCGACCGATCCCGGCACGGTCGTGCTGCGGCCGGCGCCGCTGAGCGAGCGCGGGGTGGAGGCGCGCGTCGGCGGCGAGGCCGGGGATGAGTTCTGCGCTGCCTGCCGCGAGGTGACGGTCGGCAACCCGTTCCTGCTGCGCGATCTGCTGCGCGCGCTGGCCGAGGACGGCGTGAAGCCGCGGGC
>DASZDF010000039.1:0-5672 GCA_035942275.1 Solirubrobacteraceae bacterium
CGTTCGGGTTGCTCGCGCACTTCTCGCCCTCGTTGATCGGCGTGCCGTCGCCGGCGGCCTCGGGCGCGCAGTTCGACGATCCCTCGGGCTCGCCGGGCTCCGTCCCGTCCTCGCCGCCCGTGCCGCTGTTGCCGCCGCTGAAGACGACGGCGATCCCCGCGGCATGCAGCGCCTTGGTCCCGATCGCGATCGGGCTGCGCGCGTCGAAGCGCGCGCCGCCGGTCGGGCCGTACGAGTTGTTCACCGCGGCGACCTTCAGCTCCGGGTGCAGGAGCAGGTAGTCGTAGGCCTGGAGCGCGTGGAAGATCGCGACCCCGTCGCCGACCGCGAGGCTCACGATGCCCGCGCCGGGCGCGACGCCCCGGTGGTGACCGGCCGAGGCCGCGCCCGTCCCGGCCATGATCGAGGCGACGTGCGTGCCGTGACCGCTCGTGGTGTCGGTGTTGCAGGCGACGGGGCACTCGACGAAGTGGTGAAAGACGCCCTGGACGTCGTCGTGGAGCCCGTCCGCGCCGACGACCTTGACGTTGCGCACGACGCGGTCGCGCAGGTCGGGGTGCAGGCCGTCGACGCCGGTGTCGATGACCGCGACGTTCACGCCGCTGCCGTCGAATCCCGCGGCGTAGGCGGCCTGGCGCCGCGCGGCGCCGCCGAAGACGAGGTTCGATGAGCGGTCGAGCTCGAACCGCAGGCGCTCGTTGCGCGAGGTGCGGATGACGCCGTCGAGCCGCCGGGCCCTGGTGAGCGCACGTGCGTTGCCGACGGCGATCGCGAACGGTAGCCGGCGCAGCGTGGCGGTCGTCAGGCCGAGCCCGCCGAGGTCCGCGCGCAGCTGCGCCCGGCTCGTCTGCGCCGGGTCGAACTGCACGATCCGTTGCGCCGCGGGCGCCGGCGCCGCGACGCCCAGCGTGGCGGCCAGGGCGAGCAGCGGGAGCAGGCGGCGGGTGGGCATGGTGTCCGTAACGTGCAAGATGTCACGAACTTGTGGGCTCCGCCGCAGGTTCCGCTACCGTGCGGAGCACCCGGCGAATCGCCGGCCGCTGTCCAACGCGGCCGGATGCCGACCGATTCCAGCGTCATCAGGAGGAGAAGTTCCATGGCCGTTCTCTCACGGGATGCCCTCGAAGGCAGCCCCCTCGCAGATCTCCACGTGCTCGGTCGCGAGCTCGGTATCGACGGCTTCCGCCGTCTGCGCAAGGCGGACCTCGTGGCCGCGATCATCGAGCGCCAGGGCGGCGAGGCCGCGAGCGCCGACGTCGAGGCCGCGGCCGAGGAGGCCGGCGACGAGGTCGATGCCGCCGCCGTCCCCGCCGGCGAGGAGGAAGACGACGAGGGCGCGCCCAGGCGTCGCGGCCGTCGCGGAGGCCGCCGGCGCCGCGCGGGCGCCGACGACGACATCTCTTCCGACACCGACGAGGCGGCCGACGCCGTCGCCGAGTCGGCGCCCTCCGATACGGACGCCGACGAGGACGAGGATCGCCCGGCGCGCCGCTCGCGGAGCCGTGGCGGCCGTGGCCGCTCGCGCGACGCCGACGACGACCGCCCGCGCGGCGAGGGCCGCTCCCGTGGCGGCCGCTCGCGCGACGACGGCGACGCCGCCGAGGACGAGCAGGTCGAGGGCACGGTCGAGCTGCTCGGCAACGGCTCGGGCTTCCTGCGCGTCTCGCCGCCCGACCCCTCGGACGACGATGTCTACATCTCCGCCGCGCAGGTCCGCCGCTGCGAGCTCGTGAGCGGCGACCGCGTCGCCGGCCCGCGCCGCCCGCCGCGGCGCTCCGAGCGCTACCCGTCGCTCGTTCGCATCGACACCATCAACGGCCGCTCGGCCGACGAGGTCGCCGAGGGCACGCCGTTCGACGACCTGCCGAGCACGTTCCCGACCGAGCGCCTCGCGCTGGGCTCCGACGACGCGACGCTCAAGGCGATCGAGTGGCTGACGCCGGTCGGCCGCGGCTCGCGGGCGACGATCATCGGCGGCGCGCGCGCCGGCAAGACCGAGGCGCTGCGGCGCCTGGCCTCCGCGCTCTCCGCCCAGGAGGACCTCGAGGTGACGGTCGTCCTCGCCGGCGTGCGGCCCGAGGAGGTCGCGCCGTGGCGCGAGACGGGCGTCGAACCGTCGACCGTCCTGACCTTCGCGGCTTCGCCCGACGCCCAGGCGCAGGCGATCGAGCGCGCGGTCGACACGGCCAAGCGGGTCGCGGCGCGCGGCGCGAATGCGGTCGTCCTCGTGGACACGCTCTCCTACCTCGACCCGCGCTCGGCGCGGCGGGTGCTCGCCGCGGCGCGCAACATCGTCGACGGCGGGTCGCTCACGATCATCGCGGCGTCCGACCTCCCGGTCGGCGGCGAGACGACCGTGATCGCGCTCGACGCGGCGCTGACGTCGACCGGGCGCTTCCCTGCGCTCGACCTCGTCAACAGCGGGGCGCTGAAGCCGGAGCTGCTGGTGGGCGACGCGGGGGCCGAGGCGATCGCGCAGGCGCGCGGGGCGGCGCTCGGCGCCTAGCGCGGCGCGTAGGCGACCTTGGACCAGCTCGGCTCGGGCGCGAGCTGGATCGCCTCGTCGTTGCGGTCCGGCTGGACGTAGGAGAACTGCAGGGTCCGGTCGTCGAAGGCGACGCTGAGCTCGCCCTCCTTGACGCGCTGGTCCAGCCAGGCGGAGCGGAAGACGAGGCGGCGCAGCCAGTGGACGAGGCTGCGGTCCGCCGGGCCGACCAGTTCGGGCCAGCAGTCGTTGACGTGCTCGCCCAGGGCGGAGGCGGGGTCCTGGATCTCGCCGTTGACGGCGAGGTTCACGAGGTCCTCGCGCTCCTGCTCGATCAGGTGCTCGCGGACGAACCCGAGCTTGCGCGCGGCCTGCTCGCAGCGCTCCCCGAAGTCGCGTTCGTTGAAGGTGAAGCGGAGCTCTCCGTACTCCAGGACGAAGTCCTCGCCGGAGTCGTAGTTGCCGCGTCGCTGGGAGTCGTTCGGGGTCGTGTCCATGCCGGAGTGCCTCGGGCACTGCCCGAGGCGTCGGCATCCTAGGCATGAGTCCTTCCTCGTTTCGCGGGTTGAACGGGAAGTTGCACCAGGAAGGGCGGCCGGACGAAGCCCCTCTCCATCATCGGGCGCGGGCCGGATGCCCGCGGCGTGCATTATTCGTGCATGGACCTCTCTGGGCGAGTCATCGCCATCACTGGCGCCACTTCGGGAATCGGCGAGGCGACGGCGGTCATGGCCGCGCGTGCCGGAGCCGCGGTGGCGCTGGCGGGGCGGCGCGCCGATCGGTTGGAGGCGATCGCCGCGCGCATCTCGGACGAGGGAGGGCGCGCGCTTGCCGTGCCGACCGACGTCGCGGTGGAGGACGAGGCCCGCGCGTTCGTCCAGCAGGCGTTCGAGCATCTCGGCCGCCTCGACGTCCTCGTCAACAACGCGGGCGTGATGCTGCTCGGGCCGGTCACCGGCGCGGACACCTCCGAGTGGCGGCAGATGATCGAGGTCAACTGCCTCGGGCTCCTGTACTGCACGCACGCGGCGCTGCCGGTGATGGGGGAGCAGGGCGGCGGGCACATCGTGAACGTCTCGTCGGTCGCGGGTCGCCGCGCCGCGCTCGGCGCCGGCGTCTACAACATGACCAAGTTCGGCGTGACGGCGTTCAGCGAGGCGCTGCGCCAGGAGGCGCTGTTCTCGAACATCCGCGTGACGGTCGTGGAGCCGGGCTTCGTCGACACGGAGCTCCAGGGCCACAACAAGGACAAGGACGTCGTCATGCAGGCGACCGACAAGATGCGCGAGAAGATCGGGAAGGTCCTGGAGAGCGACGACATCGCCGCGTCGATCCTGTACGCGGTCTCGCAGCCGGAGCACGTGAACGTCAGCGAGATCATGGTCGTGCCGCGGGGGCAGCGGCAATAGCGGTCTCGCTCTCCGAGTGCCTCGAGCAGATCGTCGGCGAGGCGCCGCCCTCCGATGCCGACGCTCACGACTGGCTCGCCGGGCGCGGCCTCGGGCTGGTGCCGGTGGCGGTCGACTTCGAGTGGCCGGGGCGGTTCCTCGGGCGCTGGGCCTCGGGCTCGTGGTGCGTGCTCTTCGGCGTGCCGCCGGGTGTCGTGTTCGGGTCGGTGGAGGGATCGGCCGTCGACTCCGCGTTCGTGGTCGCGGCGCACGAGCCCGCGCCGCGTTCCGTGTCGCCGCCCGCGGTCCCGGGGGTGGTGGAGCACGTCTTCGTGTCTCCGTCTGCGGAGGCGCCGATGGCGCGCGTGGAGTCGGTCGCCGTGGTCGCGGGGCGGGGGCTCGAGGGCGACCGCTACTTCGACGGCGCCGGGACCTTCTCGGACAAGGGCGGCACCGGGCGCGACATCACGCTGGTCGACGCCTCGGCGCTCGAGTCGGCGGGGGTGGGGGCGGCGGAGTCGCGCCGGAACGTCGTCGTGAGCGGCGTCGACCTCGACGCGCTGATCGGCCGCTCGTTCCGCGTCGGCGAGGTCGAGTGCTTCGGCCGCCGGCGCTGCGAGCCGTGCGCGCACCTCCAGCGCCTGACGCGGCCGGGCGTGCTGCGCGCGCTCGTGCACCGGGGCGGGCTGCGCGCGGACGTGGTGACCGGCGGCGTGCTGCGCGTCGGCGACTCCGTCGTCGTGGGCTAGCCGCGCGACGCGCCGCCAGTCGCCGCGCGCCCCGCGCCTCGCGGCCACTCCTCCCGCGCCTCGCGGCCACTCCTCCCGCGCCGCCGGGGGCGAGTCCGCGGTTCCGCGCACCTTCTGCGCGCATGACCGATGACGCCTCCACGATCCTGCTCGTCGAGGACGACGACGCGACCCGCTCGTTCCTCGCCGACAACCTCGTGGCCGACGGCCACGACGTCATCGCCGCCGACTCCGCGCGCCACGGATGGCGGTTGATGGAGACGAAGTTCCCGGACCTGGCGCTGATCGACGTCGGCCTGCCGGACGGCTCCGGGCTCGACCTCGTGCGCCGGGTGCGCGATGCCGACGGCGTCGCGTCGCGCGTCGACCCGCACATGCCGATCCTCGTGCTCAGCGGTCGCCGGGCGGAGCTCGACCGAATCCGCGGGTTCGAGAAGGGCTGCGACGACTACGTCGTGAAGCCCTTCGCGTACGCGGAGCTGCGGGCGCGGGTGGCCGCGCTGCTGCGGCGGACGCAGCGGCGGCCCGGGATGGGCCGGATCCGCGTGGGGACCCTCGAGCTCGACCCGCCGTCGCGCGAGGTGACGGTGCGCGGGCAGCGCGTCGAGCTGTCGCAGAAGGAGTTCGCGCTGCTGCGCGCGCTCGCCGCCGAGCCGGTGCGCGTGTTCACGAAGGAGGAGCTGCTGCGCGGCGTCTGGGGCTTCCGCTCGCTCGGCGCCACGCGCACGCTCGACTCCCACGCGTGCCGCCTGCGCCAGAAGCTCGGCCGTCACGGCGACCGGTACGTCATCAACGTGTGGGGCGTCGGCTACCGGCTCGTCGACGGCCCGGTGGCGTCGTGAGGGTCGCGCTCGCTCCGCCCGAGGCGGCGGTTGCCGCGATGGCACTCCTCGGCTGGCTCGCGGCGGCCGCGCTGCTCGTCGCCGACCGTCGCCGGGCGGAGCTGGTCGCGCGCGCGGTCCACGAGCTCGCCGACGCGCACGATCCCGGTCGTCACGCGCTCGGCGGCGCGGCGAAGCAGCGCCTCCAGCCGGCGGCGCAGCTCCGGGT
>DASZDF010000040.1:0-2104 GCA_035942275.1 Solirubrobacteraceae bacterium
TCTCCTCGTCGCGGCCCATCTGCCAGGAGCGCACGGGCGCGATCACCTTCAGCTCGGGCGCGAGCGTCGCGATCGTCGCCTCGATGCGCACCTGGTCGTTGCCCTTACCGGTGCAGCCGTGGGCGATCGTGTCGCAGCCGAGCTCGCGGGCGACGTCGACCGCGAGCTTGGCGATCAGCGGCCGCCCGAGCGCGGTGAACAGCGGGTACGCGAGGCCGTAGATCGCGTTGGCCTTGATCGCGCGCGCGATGAACACGCTCGCGAACTCCTCCCGCGCGTCGACGACGAACGTGTCGACCGCACCCAGCCGCCGCGCCTTCTCCTCGACGACCTCGTAGTCCTCGCCGGGCTGGCCGAGGTTGACGGTGAGCGCGACCACCTCCGCCTCGTACTCGTCCTGGAGCCACTTGAGCATCACGCTCGTGTCGAGGCCGCCCGAGTACAGCAGGAGGACGCGGCCGACCTCGTCGTGGTTGGCCTCGTAGGAGGCGACGGCCTGGGCGCGCAGGCGCTCGGTCGCCTCGGGCTGCGGGATGATGTGGGCGGAGGTTCTGGGGGTGTCGGCCATGCGGTCAGGGAGGGTACGCCAGCACCGCCGTCGGGTACCGTGCGATCGGATGCGCACAGGAGCACCCGATCCGGTGCAGGTCAAGCGCGGCGAGCTGGCGCGCTGCGACGGCGCCCTGTCGGACGCCCGCTCGCGCCTCGACGACGCCGCCGAACGCACCCGCGGCTTCCCCGCCGACCGGGAGCTCGACGACCTCCAGCCGCTCAGCCTCGAGATCGCCCGACTGCGCAGCCGGCGCGACCGGCTCGCCGCGGAGCTCGAGGCCGTCGAGGCCGAGTGGACCCTGGCGTAACGCGCCCTTAGCATCGAGCGGTCGCCCACCGGGTAAGGGAAGTGCGCATGCGCTTCGCCCTCGCGACGATCACCGCGACGCTCGCCCTCTGCGGCACCGCCGCCGGCTCCACGACCGTCTCCCACGACGGCACCACCACGACGATCGCCGGCGACGCGGAGAACGACGACGTCCTCGTCACCTTCGCCTACTTCGGGACCGGGCCGGTGAGCGGCGACGGGCTGCGCGTCACGAACGGCGCGGGCGTCTCCCCCGGCGCCGGCTGCGTTCCCGAGGGAGCCGGCGCGGTCATCTGCCCGCGCGGCGACCGGGTCGTCGCGAACCTCGGCGAGGGCGCCGACCAGTTCCGGTTCGAGGACTACGAGGACGTGGACATCCTCACCACGATCAACGGGCAGGGCGGCACGGACACGCTGGCCGGGTCGTACCGGGGCGTCCTCGACGGCGACGCCGGCGACGACACCCTGCGCCCGCTCGGCTACGGCTCGCAGCGGATGGTCGGGGGCGGCGGGACCGACACGCTCGAGCTCACCGGCTACGAGGGCTACGTGCTGGTCGGCGGCGGTCCGACGACCGGTGACGAGGAGGAGTACGGGACGCGCGCCGACGCGGACGTCGAGCGCCTGCGCGGCGGCTACGGCGAGGACTACTTCTACATGGGGCCCGCCGCGGGAGGCGGGCACACGATCGAGGGAGGCCCCGGCTACGACGCCGTCTCGTACGACTCCGCCGCGGGGCCGGTCAAGGTCGTGCTCGGCGGGTCGGGCACCGACAACGTCGCCGCGGACGTCGAGTCGGTCAGCGGCAGCCCCGCCGACGACGAGATCGTCGGCACGGCGGCGGACAACTTCCTGCGCGGCGGCGGCGGCAACGACCGGCTGACCGGCGACGGGGGCAGCGACTCGCTCTCGGGCGACACGGGCGACGACGCGATCGACGCGGGCGCCGGCGACGACATCCTCGCCGGCGACGACGGGAACGACCGGCTCGGCGGCGGGGCCGGCGAGGACCGGCTCGCGGGCGGCACCGGCGGCGACGTCCTGCGCGGCGGGGCCGACAAGGACACCGTGTCCTACCTCGAGGGCGACTTCTACTACGACGAGTACTACGTCCCCTCGCCGAGCTCGTCGTCGAGCGCGCCCAGGACGCCGCCCGGCGTCACCGTGGCGCTCGACGACCGGGCGAACGACGGCACGACCGGCGAGGGGGACGACGTCGGGTCGGACGTGGAGCTCGTCTTCGGG
>DASZDF010000041.1:0-20259 GCA_035942275.1 Solirubrobacteraceae bacterium
GAAGCGGCGTCGCGGGGGCGCGGAAGGCGGGCGGGGTCGCTTCAGCGCGCGTCGAGCGCCGCTTCGCGGCGGCGGCGGCGCAGCGTCCGGGCGGTGAGCCCCGCGAGGAGGGCGAGGATCGCGACCGGGGTGAGCGCGGCGGCGGTCACCACGACCACGCCGGCGGCCACCTCGAGGATGCGCCCCGCGTCGCCGACCGCGTCGCCCGGCGTCCACGCGCCGCCCTCGCTCCGCTTGCCGGTGGAGCGGACGGTGACCGAGACGCGGGCGCGGTCGACGCGGCGCTGGAGCGCCTCGACGTCGCGCTGCGCGATCGCGATCCGGTCGCGGGCGAGCCGGATCTGGCGGCGGATCGCCTCGGCCTCGATGTCGGTGTCCGCCTTCTCGAGCGCCTTCAGCAGCGCGTCGCGCTCGGCCCGCGCGTCGTCGAGGCGGTCGGTCGCCGAGCCGTAGGAGCGGGTGATGTCCTCGGTGGAGGCGTTGCGCGAGGTGACGTGCGCGATCCGGCTGAGCGCCGAGAGCGCCTCCTCGAGCTGCGACGCCGGGACGCGCAGGTCGTACCGCGCGAAGCCCTTGCCGTCGCGCTCGCTGACGCTGGAGCTCTGGACGATCGACCCGGTGTCGTCGGCGACCCGCAGGACCTCGTCCGTCGCTTCGGTGAACTCGTCGGCGGCCGTCTCGAGCTCGAGGCGCGTGGCCTGCACGACGACGCGATTGCCGTCGCGGCCGCGAAGCCGGCGCTCGCGCGCGTCGGGGACGCGGAAGGCCGACCCGTTCGACGAGCCTGCCTGGGCGGCGCCGCCGGCTACGGACTCGCCGGCAAGCACGGACGGGGGGGCGCCCTGGCTCTGGCCGCCGCCGCCGCCGCCCTCGTCGTCGCTGCCACGGAACTCGTCGAGCCCGCTCGGCGCCTCCTGCGCGGCCACCTCCCCGCCGCCGGCCGTTCCCTCGTCGTCGTCGCCGTTGCCCTCGCTGCCGATTGCGACGACGAAGGCGATCAGGACGGTGCACCCGAGCGCGACGGCCGGGCCCCAGAGGTTGATCCGGCGCGGGGCCCTCTCGGGCGTGACCGGCTTGAAGCCGGCCTCCACCCGCCGTTCGAGGCGCGCCGCGAACTCCGGCCGCGGCTGCGGCGCCGTCGCCCGGACGTCGTCGCGCAGCTCGTCGAGATCGTTCATGCGCAGGCCTCCCGGAGCTTGGCGACGGCGCGGTGCACGCGCGTGCCGGCGTTGGTCTCGGACAGCCCGAGCACCTTCGCCAGCTCGGCGTTGCTCAGGCCGCCGTGGAACTTGAGGGCGATCAGCTCGCGGTCGCGGGCGTCGAGCGCCTCGAGCGCGACGCGGACCGTCGCGCGGCGGACGGCCGTCTCGTCGTGGGCGACGAGCACCTCGTCCGGCGGCTCGGCGACGAGGGCCGCCGTGCGGCTGCGGCGCCGCAGCTCGTCGAGCGCGGCGTTGCGCGCGATCCCGAAGATCCACGCGCGCTCGCTGCCCCGCCGCGCGTCGAACGAGCGCCGCTTGCGGTACGCGCGCTCGTAGGCCTGTGCCGTCACGTCCTCGGCCGCCGCGCGGTCGCGGACGATCGTGGCGACGTAGGCGTAGACGTCGGCGAACGTCGCGCGGTAGAGCTCGGCGAACGTCGAGGCGGCGGCCTCGGCGGCGGGAGCGGTTGCGGCGAGCGTGATCCCCACGCCTCTACTACGCGGCACGTTCGCCTTCCGTCACACCGCTACCTTTCCGCCGCGTGCGGCGCGCCCTCCCCGCGATCCTCATCGTCCTCCTCGTCACGTCCTCCGCGAGCGCCGCGGACCCGCGCGAGTCGCGCCACCTCTGGGCCACCGTGAACGTCTGCGACACCGAGCGCAACCCCGACACGCTCGGGATCCGCGCGTCGATGCCGGGCTCCGGCCGCAAGCGGGAGTCGATGTGGATGCGCTTCCGCGTGCAGTACTTCGACGAGCGCGAGCAGCTGTGGCACAACTTCGTGGCCAAGGGGACGGACTCCGGCGCCGTCCGCGTCGGCCGCCACGCGCGATACCGCCTGCGCGAGTCGGGCTACCTCTTCCCGTTCAGCCCGGAGGTGGGCGACCGCTACGTGCTGCGCGGGTCGGTCGAGTTCCAGTGGCGCCGCCGCGGGCGGGTCGTGCGGCGCGTCAAGGAGCTCACGACGGACGGCCGCTCGCCGTCGGTCGCCGACCCGAAGGGCTACTCGGCGGCGACCTGCGAGATCCTGGGGTGAGCGGCCTACAACCGCGGGTCGTTGGAGATGCACCCCGTGACGCCGAGCCCGCGCAGCTCCTCGATGCGCTTCGGGTCGTCGACGGTCCACACGTAGATCTCGCCGCCGGCGTCGAGCACGGTCCGCACGAGCCGCGGCGTGACGACGTGGAAGTTGGCCATGATCGCGTCGACGCGCCCCTCGCGCAGCGCCCTGCCCACCTGGCCCGGCAGCCGCCGGCGGACGACCTGGAGCAGCGCGTACGCCGGCACCGCGGTGACCGGGCTGCGGAACGGGTTGCGCTTGACGCGCGGCACCGACCAGCCGAGCTTGACGTCCGGCGCCGCGGCGCGGATGTGCCGCAGCGACGCGTCCTCCATCGTCGAGATCAGCGTCCGCTCGACGAGGCCCGCGTCCCGCAGCGCGTCGAGAACCCGGTCCTCGTAACGGGGGAGCTTGAGGTCGAGGTCCAGCTCGACCCCGGCGTAGGCCTCGCCGCGGAACAGCTCGAGCCCGTCGGCGAGCGTCATCGTGTCGCCGCGCCGGCGCTCGAGGTCGGCGTAGTCGTGCGCGAGGAACAGCTCGCCGGTGCCGTCGGCGCGCTCGGGCAGCACGTCGAACTCGATCATGTCGACCTCGGCCGCCAGCGCGGCCTCGAAGCTCGCCACGGTGTTGCCGGGCGCGATCAGGTCGGCGCCCTTGTGGCCGACGCGCCTCACGTCTGGCACCCCTCGCACCAGAACGTCCGGCGGTTGTCGTCGCCCTGCCCGCGCACGCGGATGCGCGCGCCGCAGCGCGGGCACGGCTGCCCGGTCCTCCCGTAGATGTTGCGGTAGGCGTCCTGCATCCCGTGCTCGGCCGACTCCTGCATCAACGGGCGGACCGAGCGGACGATGCGCAGCGCCTCCTCGTCCGTGACGTCCGCGGTGCGCCGCCAGGGGTCGACGCCGGCGGCGAAGCAGCCCTCCACCTTCCACAGGTTGCCGATCCCGGCGAGCGTGCGCTGGTCGAGGAGCGCGTCGCCGATCGGGCGCGTCGGGTCGTCGCCGCGCAGCCGGCGCAGGAACTCGTCCTCGTCGAACTCCGGCTTGACGACGTCGGGCCCCAGGCCCGCGATCCGCTGGTCGAAGCGCGTGCGCGAGTCGGTCATCAGCTCGAGGACCGGCCCGTCGAACTGGACGACTTCCTCCCCGTCGCGCCGCAGGACGAGCCACGCGCGGCGGGGCGAGCGGCGCCACCGGTCGCCGCGGGCGTAGGTGCCCCACGACCCGGTCATGCGCAGGTGCGAGTGGATGGTCAGGTTGCCTTCGAACCGCAGGAAGAGGTGCTTGCCGTGGGCGTCGACCGACCGCACCGCGCGGCCGGCGAGGCGCTCCGGCCACCGGTCGCGCTCGAAGCGCGCGTGCGGGGTCGCGATCTCGTCGGGGACGTGGCCCTCGAGGATCGGCCGGATGCGGTTGGCCGCGTAGTGGATCGTGTCGCCTTCCGGCATGCGTGAGACCTCCTGATGAGGGTACGTCCGCGGGATGCGAGTGGCCGATGGCGTGGAGCAGTTCACCGACCAGGGGATCGTCAACTGGTTCCTCATCGAGACCGACGACGGCCCGGTCGCCGTCGACGCCGGCTTCCCGACGGCGTGGAAGCAGATCGAGCACCGCGCGCACGAGCTGCGCGCCGTGCTCGTCACTCACGGCCACGCCGACCACGTCGGGTTCGCCCCGATCGCCGAGCGCGAGCACGCGGTGCCGATCTACGTCCCCGAGCGCGACGAGAAGCTGGTGAGGAGCCCGATCCCGTACGCGAAGTCCGAGCGCCTGCCGCTGTTCTACCTCCAGCACGCCGGTACGCGGCGGGTCTACTGGCGGGCGGCGCGGGCGATCGGCATCAAGGGCCAGACGGTCAAGAGCCCGCGGACCTACGGCGACGGCGAGGAGCTGCCGGGCGGCCTGCGCGCCGTGTTCACGCCCGGGCACACGAAGGGCCACATGGCGCTCCACCTGCCCGACCGCGACATCGTCTTCGCCGGGGACGCGATCGTCACGCAGGACCCGTACACGGACCGCACGGGCCCGCGACTCGTCGCCCGTGCCGCGACGTGGGACAGCGACGTCAACCTGCGCTCGCTCGACCGGATCGCGGAGACCGGCGCGTCGACCCTCGTGAGCGGGCACGGCGAGCCGTGGCGGCAGGGCGCGGCGTCGGCGGCCGCGGCGGCGCGCGAAGCCGGGGCCGCTTAGCCCGGCGGCTCGAACGGGTCCTCGCGCGTGATCGCGTGGAGGACGTGGTCGCGCCACTCGCCGTCGAGGTTCAGGTAGCGCAGCGCGAGCCCCTCGCGGCGGAACCCGGCCTTCTCCATCACCCGCAGCGACGCCGGGTTGTCGGTGCGGACGGCCGCTTGGACACGGTGCAGGCGACGGTCCCACGCGAGCTGCACCGCGTGGCGCACGAGCAGGGTCCCGACGCCGCGGCCGTTGTGGTCGCGGCCCACCATGTAGCCCAGGTACGCGTTGTGGAACGCGCCGAGGACGACGTTCGACAGCCGCGCGAAGCCGATCAGCTCGTCGCCGGCGAAGGCGCCGAGCATCAGCCCCTCGGCGCCCGCGATCAGGCCCCGCTGGCGCTCGAGCGTGAAGAAGACCTCGGGCTGGCGGGGCTCGGCGATCTGGAAGTGCTCGCGGTTGGCGAGGCGCAGCGCGACGAGCGCCGGGGCGTCGTCGACGGTCACCACGCGGAAGGCCGGCTCGGTCACGCGGCCACATTACGGGGGTCGGCCCGCGGAGCACCGCCGGGCCGCGAAGCACTACCTTGCCCGGATGGAGCGGGTCCCCGTCTTCGCACCCCTGCTCGAGGACGAGGAGCTCGACGCCGCCCGCTCGGCGCTGGAGCTCGGCTGGCTCGGGATGGGCAGCTTCGTCGGCGAGTTCGAGGACGAGCTCGCTCGCCTGATCGAGGCGCCCGACCGGCACGTCGCCGCCGTCAGCACCGGCCACGCGGCGATCCACCTCGCGCTGCTGCTCGCCGGCGTCGGGCCCGGCGACGAGGTCATCACGCCGTCCTTCAACAACGTCGCCGACTTCCAGGCGATCCTGGCGACGGGCGCCGCGCCGGTGCTCTGCGACGTCGACGACCGCACGCTCTGCCTCGACGTCGCGAAGGCGGCGGAGCTCGTCACGCCGGCGACCAAGGCGCTGATCGCCACCGACTACGCCTGCATGCTGTGCGACCACGACGCGGTGGCCGATCTGGCGGAGCGTCACGGCCTGCGCGTCGTGCACGACGCGGCGCACTCGATCGGCTCGCGCTACGACGGAAGGGCGGTCGGCGGCTTCTCGGACATGACGATGTTCAGCTTCGACCCGGTCAAGACCGTGACCTCGATCGACGGAGGCGCGCTCGTCGTCCGGACCGAGGAGGAGCTCGAGCGCGTGCACGAGATGCGCCTGATCGGCATGGGCCAGCGGGCGGCCGAGATGTACGAGAACCGCCGGGCGTGGACGTACGACGTGCGGCAGCTGGGCTTCCGCTACCACCTCGCCAACCTGCACGCCGCGATCGGGCTCGCGCAGCTGCGCAAGCTGCCGCGCATCGCCGCCGGCCGCAGCGCGGCGTGCGCGCGGTACAGCGAGGGCTTCGCCGGCCTCGAGCAGGTGCGCACCCCGGACACCGACTTCGCCGACGTCGTCCCGTTCCTCTACTACGTGCGCGTCGCGCCCGACCAGCGCGACGCGCTGCGCGAGCACCTGTCGGAGCGCGGCGTCGACACCGGCGTGCACTGGCAGCCCGGGCACTGGTTCACGCTGCTGCGCGACTGCCGCCGCGGCGACCTGACGGTCACCGAGCGCGTCGGCCAGGAGATCGTCTCGCTGCCGCTGCACCCCGGTCTCGCGGAGGACACGCAGGAGCGCGTGGTCGACGCGGTCCGGTCGTTCTTCGGGGAGGCCGCGGAGCGATGACGGCCGGCGGGCGGGAGCTCCTGAGGGCGGCGAAGGCGTCGGCGTCCGCCGCGCAGCCCGCGCTCTGCCTGCCCCTGGGGCGGCCGGTCGCCGGGCTGCTGCGCCCGGTCGTCACGCGCCCGGGGGAGACCTCGCCGGGCGACGTCGCCGCCCTGACGGCGTGGCGCAACCGGTTCGTCGAGTCCTTCCTGAACGAGTTCGAGGCCACCGACGAGCGGACCGAGCGCTGGCTCACCGAGTCGGTCGGCCCCGACGACACCCGCATCCTGTTCATGGTCGACGACGCCGGCTGGCGCACGATCGGCTACGTCGGGCTCGCGTTCATCGACTGGGAGACCGGCTACGGGGAGGCCGACTCCGTGGTCCGCGGCGAGGAGGCGCCGCGCGGGCTGCTCACCGACGCCCTCCGGACCATGTGGGCCTGGGGGCGGACCGCGCTCGGGCTCAGCCGCCTCGGCGTGCGGGTGCGCTCCGACAACTCCGCGCTGCGCTTCTACGAGAAGGCGGGCTTCCGCGAACGCCACCGCGTCGCGTTGCGCCGCGAGGACCTCGCGGACGGGATCCGCTGGGTCGAGGACCCCTCCGTCACCGAGGCCGGCCCGAGCCTCGTCCACATGGAGCTCGACGAACATGCCGACTGAGCCGCGCATCACGATCGACCCCGCGTCCGCCACCGTCAGCGTCGACGACGGGGACGGCGCCCGCACGTACCCGTTCGCGTCGCCCGAGGCGTTCCGGCTGGTCTCCGACGCGTGGCTGCGGCTCGGCTGGGACCAGAAGTACGTCTACAGCTTCACCTGGCTCGGGCGGCCCGTCATCCAGCTCCCGGAGGACCTCCTGCGCGTGCAGGAGGTGATCGTGTCCGTCCAGCCCGACGTGATCCTGGAGACCGGCGTGGCGCACGGCGGCTCGCTGGTGTTCTACGCGACGCTGTGCCGGGCGCTCGACCGGGGCAGGGTCATCGGCGTCGACATCGAGATCCGGCCGCACAACCGCACCGCGATCGAGGAGCACGTGCTGGCCGCTCTGATCGAGCTGGTCGAGGGGGACTCGGTCGCGCCCGAGACGCTCGCGCAGGTGCGCGAGAAGATCGATCCCGGCGAGACCGTCCTCGTGCTGCTCGACTCCGGTCACAGCAAGGAGCACGTGCTGTCGGAGCTGCGCGCGTACTCCGAGCTGGTGTCGCCCGGCTCGTACCTCGTGGTCATGGACGGGATCATGGGACGGGTCGTCGGGGCGCCGCGGACGGAGCCGGACTGGGGCTGGAACAACCCCGTGACGGCGATCGAGGAGTTCCTGGGCGAGGACCCGCGGTTCGTCGAGGAGGAGCCCGCGTTCGCGTTCAACGAGGGTCAGGTCACCGAGCGCGTGACGTACTGGCCGCGCGCCTACCTCCGCCGCGTGCGGTGAGCGAGGGCGACGTCGGGATCGACGTAGTCCGGGAACGAGCGGTCGCGCTCGGACATCGTCCGCTCGCCGCCGGGCTCCGGCCACTCGATGCCGAACGCGGGGTCGTCCCAGCGCACGCCGCGGGCGGCGGCCGGCACGAACGGGCGGTCGATCATGTAGAGCAGCTCGCTGCCGGCGACGAGGGTCTGGAACCCGTGGGCGACGCCGCGCGGGACGTAGACCGCGCGCCGGTCCGCCGCCGACAGCTCCACCGCCTCCCATCCGGCGTGCGTCGGGGAGTCGTCGCGCAGGTCGACGAGCACGTCGTAGACGGCGCCCGCCGTGCAACGGACGAGCTTGCACTCGGCGTGCTCGCCCGCCTGGTGGTGCATCCCGCGCAGCGTCCCCTCGCGCGTGTTGAACGAGGTGCTGCACTGCACCATGTCCGTGCTCAGGCCGCGCTCGCGGAACTCCTCGGCGTCGAACGTGCGTGCGAAGAGCCCACGCTCGTCGGAGGACGGATCGACGTCGACGATCCAGACGCCCGCGAGACCGGTCTCGCGGACCCGCATCAGAGGATCGTCATGTCGGGCGTCCGCCCCAGGAACCGCCCGCCCCACTCGCGGATGTACGACATCTCCTCGACGATCTCGTCCTTGAGGTTCCACGGAAGGATGAACACGTAGTCCGGGCGCGTCCGGCGGATCTCGTCCGGGGCGTGGATCGGGATGCGCACGCCCGGCAGGTAGCAGCCCTGCTTGTGCGGGCTCTTGTCGACCGTGTAGTCGAGGAAGTCGGTGCCGATCCCGCAGTAGTTCAGCAGCGTCGTGCCCTTCGCCGGCGCGCCGTACCCGACGATCGTCCGCCCCTCCTCCTTCGCGTCGATCAGGCAGCGGAGCACCTCGCGCTTGGTCGCCTTCATCCGCTCGCCGAACGACGTGTAGACCTCGAGATCGCCGTAGCCGGCCGTCTCCTCGCGCTGCGCGAGCTCGGTGACGCGCTCGGTCGGCGGCCGCCCGTCGTGGTCGGCGTGACACGCGTGGACCCGCAGCGAGCCACCGTGGGTCGGCAGCTCCTCGACGTCGAAGACGCGGAGCCCGTGGCGCTCGAAGATCCGTGTGACCGTCCCCAGCGAGAAGTACGAGAAGTGCTCGTGGTAGATCGTGTCGAACTGGCCCTCGTCGACGAGGCGCATCAGGTGCGGGAACTCGACGGTGATGACCCCCGCCGGCTTCAGCAGGACCTTCATCCCCGCGACGAAGTCGCTGACGTCCGGCATGTGGGCGAGCACGTTGTTCCCGATCAGGAGGTCCGCGGACGACTCCGGCGCGAGCTCGGCCGCGACCCCGGCGTCGAAGAAGCGCACGATCGTCGGGATCCCCTTGACGATCGCCTCCTGGGCGACGTTCGCCGCCGGCTCCACGCCCAGCACGCGGACACCCCGCTCGTGGAACCACTGGAGGAGGTAGCCGTCGTTCGACCCCACCTCGACGACCGTGTGGTCGGGGCCGAGGCCGAGCTGCTCGACCATCCGGTCGGCGTACTCGCTGGCGTGCGCGAGCCAGCTGCTCGAGTACGACGAGAAGTACGAGTACTCCGCCGTGAAGATGCCCGCCGGCGACTCGAACTCCTCGCTCTGCACGAGGAAGCACTGGTCGCAGACGAGCGCGCGGAGGGGGTAGAACGGCTCCATCGCGGAGAGCATCTCCTCCGTCACGAGCGAGTTCGCGACCGGGCACATGCCGAGGTCGGCGAAGAGGTGCCGGAGCGGCGTCCCACAGAAGCGGCAGGTCGACAAGCTCGGCATGATAGGCCGCACCGTCGAGCGCCTAGGGCCGCTCGACCGGCACCAGGAAGAACTCGTAGCGCAGCGTGCCGGAGCCGCCGCCACCGCGCTGGACCGCGATCGTCCTGGGGCCGGGCGCGCGCGTGAACGGCGCCGGGAGCTCGACGGTCTCGGGCGCGTGGAGCAGCAGCCCGTTCTCGACGGTCTCGGGCACGAGCGGGTGGGTGTCCTCGCCGTCGAGCGTCACCCGCCGCTCGTGCCCCTTGAAGAGCACGGCCCGCAGGCGCTCCGCCGCGCCGGGCTCGACGCCGGCGATCCTCACGGTCACGAGCCCCTCCGCCGACGCCGGCGGGACCGCGACCGGCTCGCCCCACCGCGCCTCGCGGCTGCCGATGGGCCGCTCCTCCCCGCACCGGTTCGCCGTGCGCCCGAGCACGAGCCACGCGTCGCCCTGGCGGCCCAGCGGCCGGTACCGGCACAGCAGCGCCTGGACGGCGGCCGGCGACTCCCAGCCCGGCACGCGCGGGTCCGCCCCGACGCCGGGCGCGAGCAGCACGCGCGACGGCGCCGACGGCCGGGCCAGCGTGTCCGCGTTGATCCGGTCCAGGCGGGCGGTGTACGCCTGGTAGCTCTGGAACACCGGCAGCGGCTTCCAGTCGAGGTCGTAGGCCCATGCGACGGCGGCCTCGTAGGGCTCGACGTGGACGGTCTGGCCGTCGAGGAGCGCCAGCGTCGCGGGATCGAGCGGCCGCGCCTCCCTGACGCTCGCGACGCTGTCGTCGCGCGTGTCGGCGGCCTCGCCCGGCCAGACGGCACGCGTGACGTCGTTCCAGGCTGTGCGGGCGGAGTCGAACGGGTTGATGACGTCGTGCGGCCACCTGTGCACGACGAGGATCGCCAGCATCACCGACACCGTCACGCCGGCGAAGCCGAGGGCGCGCCGCCCCGGCCGCCAGGGGATGGCGAGCAGGGCGGGCAGCATCAGGCTGAAGTACTCCACGACGTGCCCGAGGTCGTGGCGCACGAACGCGTTCTTGAACGCCACGAACGCGAGCAGCAGCGTCATCGCGAGGGCGCCGGCGCGCCGGCGGGCCGGCCGGTCGCGGAACGCGTCCCAGACGCCGTACGCCGCCAGCGCGAGGACGCCCGCCACTACCACGAAGTGCCACGTCGCCCCGGTCCGCAGCATCGCCCCGGAGTACCCGGACACGATCTCGGTCGCGTTGCGTGCGTAGTCGTCCAGATCGCCGAAGGACTGCCCGGTCGCGAGCCACCCCGCCGCGACGGCCGCGAGGACGGTGGCGGCGTACGCCCCGAGCTGACGCGGCAGCGACCGGGCCGCGCACGCGACCGCCACGAGGCCCATGGCGGTGACGAGCACGCCGGTGTTGAGCTTGACGAGGAGCCCGACGCCGGCGAGGACGCCGGTCCCGAGCGCGAACGCGTAGACGTCGCGGTCGCGCCGCTCGCCGGCGAGCAGCCACAGCGCCGCGGCGAAGACGAGCGCCGAGACCGGATGCAGCACGAACGGCATCACCGCGAGGACCGTCAGCGCCGCGCCGGCGCGGCCGAACGCGGGCCGGGCGATCGACCACAGGACGGTGGCCAGCGCGACGCGGGCGAGGAACGTGTACGCGAGAGCCAGGGTGGACGTGTCGATGAACCAGGCCGTCGGATGCTCGAGGAACCCGAGCGGCCCGAACGTGAAGATGACGTCGCGACCCCAGGCGAGATCGGAGTGGGCGGCCATGTGCAGGCCCGCCCGCCACGACGGGTCGATCCCGGCTTCGCCCACCGCCAGCGTCTCGCGCCACGTGAGGGCGGCGAGGGCGAGCCCGATCAGCAGCAGCGCGATCGGGCGCGGCCCGGGCTCGTGCGTCGCCCCACGGAAGCGGCCGGTCGACAAGCGCGGCATCATAGGCCGTCGCATGGAGCTGACCGTCGTCATCCCGACCCGGGATCGCCTCCCGATCCTGCTCGAGACGCTGGCCCGCCTGGGGCGCCAGCGGGGGGACGTCGCGTTCGAGGCGATCGTCGTCGACGACGGCTCGACCGACGGCACCCGCGCGGCGCTCGAGCGCGAGGTCGAGCGCACGCCGTACGACCTCACGGTGATCGAGACCCCGGGGACGGGGCCGGCCGTCGCCCGCAACCGGGCCATCGACCGCGCCCGGGCGCCCGTGTGCCTGTTCATCAACGACGACGCCTGGCCCCGCGAGGACCTCCTGGAGCGTCACCGCGACTTCCATCGCCGGCGCCCCGAGCAGCAGGCCGCGCTGCTGGGCCGCATGACGCTGCCGCCGGAGCCGCCCCCCAGCCCGTTCATGCGTTGGCTGGCCGACGCGCACTTCGACTACGACGAGATCCGCGACCACGCGAACGCCGGCGGCAAGCGGTTCTTCACGGCGAACGTGTCGGCGAAGACGGCCTTCGTGCAGGGCGCGGGGGGCTTCGACGAGAGCTTCCGGGCCGCCGCACACGAGGACATCGACCTCGGGTTGCGCTTGGAGGCCGCGGGCATGCGTCTCGCGTACGACCCGGACGCGGTCGTCGAGCACTGCCACCCTAAGGACCTGGCGATGGCGATCGACCACTGCCTCATGGTGGGTAGGACGCTCGCGCCGTTCGTCGAGCGCTACCCGGACCGCGCGGTGCCGCTCCGCCCCGGGCTCCGCCATCGCGTCAAGGCGAGCGCGCTCACGGTGCTCGCCGCGCTCGGCGTCCGCACGCCGGGCGTTCAACGCGAGACCTGGCGGTTCCTGTGCCACGAGGCTGCCCGGGAGGCGTACTGGAGCGCGGTGGACCGCCGGGCGCGAGGGGAGGAGCCACCGGCCGAGCCGCTGCGGATCGGGCGCACGCTCGCGCGGCTGGCGAGCCGCGACCGGGACACGTGGCTGCCGATCGGCGAGCTCACGCAGCCCGCGGAGGATCCGGCGGCGGCCACGTACGCCGGATCGCCCGGGCGCGCGTGAGCTGGTGCACGTGCCACGCGTAGCGCGTCCGCTCGCGCGGGTGCGCCTCGGCGTGGGCGATCGCCTCGGCGGCCGAGTGGAACATCAGCTCGTCGCGCAGCCTCGGGTCCAGCCCGAGCCGGGGCAGGATGCGCGCCGCGGGCGTTCCCGGCGGGCGGTCGATCAGCTGGCGCCTGACGCTGCGCGCGAACGCCCCCGGATGCCGGAGGAAGTAGCCGGCCATGCTCGCGGTCAGGTTCATGACGTACTGGGCGTTGCGGCGTCGCGTCCAGCCGCGGCGCCGCAGCAGCTCTTGGACGCGCGCGCGCCATTCCGGGTTCTCGATCCTCGACGCGGAGACCGCGTTCGCCCGCAGGTAGGGCTGCCACCGCAGCGGGGGGAACCGGTCGGGGGCGGCGGCCTGCACCCTGCAGTACTCGTCGAGGATCGCGTTGGCGACCGTCTCGAACGCGGGCTCGGGCGTCGCCCCGAACCGCTGCTCGGACAGGTTGCGCTCGAAGTCGTTGGCGTGCTCGTTCGGCTCGCCGCGCAGGTAGCTGATCCCGGCGCTGCTCGTCATGCCGTAGTGGATCAGGCAGGCCCGGTCGAGGAACAGGATCCGGTCGCAGACGGCCAGGCATCGGTACGCGAACGCGTAGTCGGGCGCGATCGACCGAAAGACGCTCCCGAAGCGTCGCTCGATCGCGTCCACCACGCCGACGGGGACGATGCAGTTGAGCATGCGCGGCAGGTAGTCGCCCCACATCGCCCGGCTGGAGAGCTCGATCAGCCGGCCCGCGTCCAGCTCGAAGAGGCATCCGGTCCACTGCGACTGGACGAGCTGCACCGGCGTCGTGAGGTCGATCACGCGGTCCTCGCGGCAGCTCAGCACGCTGTCGGGCTCGCGCTCGACGACCGCCAGCAGCTCGTGGAGCGACCCGTCGGTGAAGACCATGCGGTCCGTCAGGTAGGCGATGTGGGTGGGTGCGACGCGGTCGCGGATCACCTGCTGCAGCCACTCCCAGTGGCTGGACATCGCCAGCGGCTCGGGCGGGCGGACGTAGACGACGTTGTCCGGCTGCCCGGAGCAGAACTCGGAGAGCCGTTCGCACTCCGCCGCATCCGTCGAGTTGTCCGAGACGACGACGACCACGTCCGGAGGAGCGCCCCGGACGACCGACGCGACGGCTGCCATGGCCAGGTCGGCGCGGTTGCGCGTCGGTATGCCTATCGCCAGCCGAGGAATGGAGGCGGAGGGTACAAACCGCACTAGCCTCCCTGCCTGTGAGGGCGGACCTCGGGCGGATCCTCGGCGACGAGCACGTGCTCGACCCCGCCGCGCCGTACCTCGACGACGCCAGCGCCGCGTCGGGCGTCCGGGGCCGCGCCGACGTGGTGGTCCGCCCCGGGAACGCCGAGGAGGTCGCCCGCGTGGTCGCGTGGGCGTACGATCGCGGCGTCGCGGTCGTGCCGCGCGGCGGCGGGACGGGGTACGCGGGCGGCGCCGTGCCGCTCGACGGCGGCGTCGTGCTGGCGCTCGAGCGGCTGCGCACGGTCCGCTCCTTCGACCCGCTGCTGTGGCGGATGGAGGCCGAGGCGGGCGTGACGACGTCGACCGTCGCGCGCCTGGCGCGCGAGAACGGGCTGCTCTACCCGCCCGACCCGGGCGCGGCGGAGTCCTCCCAGATCGGCGGCAACGCGGCGACGAACGCGGGCGGGCCGCACGCGTTCAAGTACGGCGTGACCGGCGCGTGGATCACGGGCCTGGAGGCCGTCGTCGCGCCCGGGGAGCTGGTGCGGCTCGGCGGGGCGGTCCGCAAGGACGTCGCGGGCTACGACCTGCGCTCGCTCCTGATCGGCTCGGAGGGCACGCTCGGCGTCATCACCGCCGTGTGGCTGCGGCTGATCCCCGCGCCCGAGGCGGCCCTGCCGCTGGCGGCCTCGTTCGCCGACGCGCGCGAGGGCGGCGAGGCGATCGCCGCGATCATGGGCAGCGGCGTCGTCCCCGCCGCGATCGAGTACCTCGACGCCGGGACGGTCGGCGCCGCGGCTGCGACGTTCCCGGGCCCGCTCGACGACGAGCGCCGCTTCCTGCTGCTGGTCGAGGCCGACGGGTCGCGGGCCGAGGCCGAGCACGTGCTCGCGGAGCTGCGCGAGGTCCTCGGCGATGCCGTCGTCCACGCGCCCGCCGCGCCCGCCGACGTGCGCGTGTTCTGGGAGTGGCGCTCGGCGGTCTCGCACGCGGTCACCGCCAAGCGCGGCGGCAAGCTGTCCGAGGACGTAGCGGTCCCGGTCGACCGCCTCGCCGACGCGATCGAGGAGACTGTCGAGATCGGCGCGCGGCACGGCCTCGAGGCCTGCTCGTGGGGGCACGCGGGCGACGGCAACCTCCACTCGACGTTCCTGCTGGATCCCGGCGACGAGGAGCAGCGCCGGCGCGCCCACGCCGCGGCCGACGAGCTCTTCGCGATGGCCGTCCGCCTCGGCGGGACCGTCAGCGGCGAGCACGGGCTCGGCCTGCTCAAGAACGGCCAGCTCTCGCGCCAGTGGGCGCCGGCGGCGGTGGCGATGCACCGTTCGGTGAAGGAGGCACTGGATCCGAAGGGCCTCCTGAACCCGGGGAAGAAGCTCCCGTGACGAGCGCCACGCCGGCCAGGACGACGGCGGCGCCCACCAGCATCCCGGCCGTGATCTCGTCCCCGCGAAACAGCGCCGCCCAGAGGACGCCGAACACCGGGACGAGGTAGGTGACGGTCAACGCGCTCGTCGCCCCCACCTCCTCGATCAGGCGGAAGTAGATGAGGTAAGCGACGCCACTCGACCCGACGCCGAGCGCGAGCGCCGCCGCGACCTGTCCGGCGTCGGGCGTCGCGTTGGGCGGGTCGGCGACCAGGAAGGGCGTCAGGAGGATCCCGGCGGCGAGCTGCTGCCCCGCCGCCATCACGAGCGGCGAGTCGGTGGGGAAGCGGTCCTTGGTCAGGTGCCCTCCGAGGGCGTAGCAGGCGGCGGCGCCGGTCGAGGCCGCGACGGCCAGCAGCGTCGTGACGTCGAGGGCGATCGGCGCCCCGCCGACGACGAGCGCGACGCCGAGGAGGCCCACGGCCAGGCCGGCGATCGCCTGCGGCGAGAGCCGGTGGCCGAGCCAGACGCCGGCGATCACCGCGCTGAAGAGCGGCGCCGTCGCGTTGATGATCGCGGCGAGCGACGGTGGGATCGTGAGCTGCGCGGCGGCGATGAGCACGAAGGGGATCGCGACGTTCACCGCGCCGACCACGAAGTACGTGCGCCGCGGCGCGCCGCTGCGCAGCGCGTGGCGCACGACGAGCCCGTACACGATCAGCGCCGCCGCGCCGATCACGCTGCGCGAGTCGGCGAGCCCGACCGCGCCCAGCGCCGGAACGGCGACGTCCACGAAGATGAACGACGCGCCCCAGATCGCCGCGAGGACGACGAGCCCGATCGTCTGCCGCGGGGTCACGGCCCGCCAGCCGGCATCTGGCGCTCGGGAAGGGGCACCGGCCGAGGCTAGTCCGGAAGTAGGATGCGCGGCTGCCATGCGCAGCGTGCTTCGCGCCATCCGCAACGCGGTGATCTACCGGGGGGACGCCCTGGCCTGCCCCATCTGCGGCAGGACGTTCGGGCGCTTCAAGCCCGGCCCGCGCAACCGTCCCGACGCGCTGTGCCCGAACTGCGGCGCGGCCGAGCGCCACCGGCTGTTGTGGGTCTTCCTCCAGCGCGAGCAGCGGCTGGCCGGCCGCATCCTGCACGTCGCGCCGGAGCCCGCGATCTCCACCCGGCTGGCCGAGTCGCCGGAGGTCGCGGAGTACGTGAGCACGGACCTCGATCCGCGCATCGCTGACGTCCAGGCGGACCTGACGGACCTCCCCTTCGAGGACGAGGCGTTCGACCTCGTCATCTGCAACCACGTCCTTGAGCACATCCCGGACGACCGCCGCGCCATGCGCGAGATCCGTCGCGTGCTGCGCCCGTCGGGCGCGGCGGTGATGCAGCATCCGATCGACGCCCGGCGCGATGCCACGTTCGAGGATCCGCAGATCACCGAGCCGGCCGAGCGCGAGGCGGCCTACTTCCAGAGCGACCACGTCCGCATCTACGGCCGCGACTTCGCCGACCGGCTGCGCGAGGCGGGGTTCGACGTCACCGTGCGCCGCTATCGCGACGAGCTCTCGCCCGACCTCGTCCAGCGGCACGCGCTGACGCAGGCCCCGTCGGAGCGTCCCGAGCGCGACATCGAGGCCGACGTCATCTACGTCTGCCGTTGACCACCGCGACGGCCGTCCCGCAGACGCGCGACGAGCTCGAGGGCGACGAGGCGCTCGAGACGCTGCGCTCCGTCGGCCGCCGGCGCCTGCTGGTCGACACCGTCGACCGCTTCCGCGCCGCCGACGCCTTCAGCCACTCGCGCGCGCTCGCCTTCCAGTTCACGCTGACCCTGCTGCCCGCGCTGATCGCGCTCGTGGGCCTGGCCGCCGCGCTCGACCAGGAGGACGTCACGCGCACCATCCGCGCGACGATCGAGGCGCTGGCGCCCGGCGCGGCGGGCGAGATCCTGACCGACGCGCTGCGCCAGGGCCGCACCGCGGCGGCGCAGGAGAACGGGGAGACCGCGCTCGTCGCGGGCGGGCTGGCGGCGGCGATCGCGGGCACGACGGCGATGGCGCAGATCGAGCGCGGCGCGAACCGGCTCTACGGCGTCGAGCGCGACCGGCCGTTCCTGCGCAAGTACCTCAACGCGCTCCTGCTCGCGCTCTCGGCGGGCCTGCTCGCGCTGCTGTCGGTCGTCGTGCTCGTCGGCGGCAACGCGCTGCGGGACGCCGCGGGGTGGAGCGACGGCTTCGACACGGCGTGGGAGATCCTGCGGTGGCCGCTCGGGCTCGTGTTCGCCGTGATCGCGGTCGCCGTCCTCTTCGAGTGGGCGCCGAGGCGCCGGCAGCCGGAGCCGTCGTGGCTCGCGTTCGGCGCCGCGGCGTCGACGCTGCTCTGGCTGGTCTTCATGGGCGTCTTCGCGCTCTACGTCGAGGCGGCCGGGTCGTTCGGCGCGACGTACGGTCCCATCGCCGGCACGATCGGCGTCCTGCTGTGGGCGTTCCTCAGCTCGGTCGCGCTCTTCGCGGGCGTCGCGCTGTCGGCGCAGCTCGAGGCCGTCAGGGCGGGCGTCGAGTCGCCGCGTGTGGACCGCGACGAGAACGCCTGACGTATCCTCGCGCACCGCGCATGGAGCTGTCCCACAGCCACCGGTTCATCTTCATCCACGTCTACCGCTGCGGCGGCGAGAGCGTCCGCGCCGCCGTGGCGCCCTACGTCTACCGCCCGGGCGGCCGCCTCGGCCGCCTTCGGTGGCTGGGGCGGCTCGGCGACCACGAGTTCCGCAGGCTGCGCGGCCAGCGCCACGGTCACATCAAGGCGAAGGAGCTCAGGGCGGCGCTGGGCGCGGAGGACTTCGACCGGTTCTTCCGGTTCGCGTTCGTGCGCAACCCCTGGGCGTGGCACGTCTCGATCTACCACTACGTACGGCAGCGCCGTGCGCATCCCCAGCACGAGCTCTTCGGCGCCTTCGAAGGCTTCGACGACTACCTGGAGTGGCGTGTCCACACCGTCGGGCCGGAGCTGCAGAGCGAGTTCATCCTGAGCGACTCCGGCGAGCTGCTGATGGACTTCGTGGGTCACGTCGAGACGCTCGAGGCAGACTTCGCGGAGGTGGCGCGCTGGGTCGGCATCGAAGCGTCGCTGCCGCGCACGAACACCTCGCAGCACGGGGACTTCAGGCAGTACTACACGCCGAGGACGCGGGCGCTTGTGGCGGATGCGTACAGGGACGACATCGAGCTGTTCGGGTACGAGTTCGACCGCCCGCAGAAGCTCGCGCCCATCCTCGCTTCCGAGGCCGCCGCGCTCACCCCGCCCCTCCGGGGAGCGACTGCCTGAACGCCCGCGCGGCGACGGCATAGGTCTGTGCGAGCAGCGGGCGGCTCGCGACGGCCAGCCCCGCGAGCAGCAGGAGCTCGCCCACCGCCGCCCCGGCGGCTCCGGCGAGCAGCGTGTCCGGGCCGGACGCCGCCAACGCCCATCCGGCGGCTCCGGCCGCGATGCCGAGCGCGGCCGGGAGCGCGAGGTTCCGCAGGATCGCCGCCCCGGTGAGCCGCGCGGCGCGCCGGCCGGCGGTCGCGGCGAGCACCGCTCCGGCGGGCACCGAGCCGACGCCCACGGCCACCGCGCCGAGGGCCGGGATCGTGGGGAGCGTCACCGCGAACCACACGATCGTCTGGAGGACGATGGCCGTGACGACGGCGCCGGCGTGGTCGGTCGCGTAGAGGTACCCGATGGTCCCGATCATCACCGGGGCGCTGATCAGCAGGCCGAGCGCCGACCACAGCAGCGCGGCGGGCACATCCCGCCACGCCTCTCCCAGCAGGGCCGGCAGCGCCGCCGGGGCGCAGCCGACGAGCCCCACGAGCACGACGGCGAGGGCGACGGTCATCGTCGCGACGCTCCGCTCGATCACAGGCGCGGGATCCTCGCGGGCGGCGAGCGTGCGCGACATCAGCGGGAACGACACGCGTACTGCGACCATCACGATCAGGACCGGGACCTGCAGGATGCGGTAGGCGAGGCTCCACACGCCGAGCGTGGCGACGCCGGCGACGGCGGTGAGCCCGACGTTCAGGCCCTGGTCGCGGACGATCACGACGACGGCCCCGGCCTGGATCTTCGCGCCGAAGCGCACGATCCCCCGGACGTGCGGCCACGACCAGCGCGGCCGGACGAACCCGAGCGGCCCGAGCCTCGCCATCGTCAGCACCCCGATCACGGACCGCGCGACGACCGCGCTGGCCAGGCCCCAGACGCCGAAGCCCAGCGCGACCGCGGCGAGCGCCCAGACGTAGTAGGAGATCGCCTCCGCGAGGTCGACGAGCGCGATGGGCCGGTACAGCAGCTGCCGCTCGAGCACTACCGTCGCGGGGAGGCGCGCGGCGGCGATCGGCAGCGATGCGAGCATCACCGCGACGACGAGCCCGTCGCGGCCGAGCGTGAGCGCCGCGGCGGCGGCGATCACCGCGAGCGCAGTCGCGAGGGCGAGCTGCAGGCCCATGACGGCCTCCAGCTCGAGGGGCTCCGGCGGCTCCTCCCGGCGGATGAGCCCGCCCGCCATCCCCGCGCCGGTGAGCTGGACGCCCACCACGAGCAGGACGCTCCCGAGCGCAACGACGCCGAAGTCGCGCGGCGTGAGCAGCCGCGCGAGCGCGATGTTGGCGACGATCCCCAGCGCGTAGACGAGGGCGCTGCGCATCCCGAGCACGCCGGCGCCGGCGGCGGCGCGGTCGCGCACCTCCTCCGTACCGAGGTTCTCGGCCGGGTCGGCGCCGTCCGGGTACGTCGTCATCGCGCGCAGTCTGTCCTACGCCGGGGTCAGCAGCCCGCGCGCCCGCTGCGGCTACGCGGTGAGCGTCAACCGGCGCGGCGAGACGCGGAAGCCGAGCTCGACGAGCAACGGCTCGAGGTCCGAGCCGACGACGTTGGCGCCGTCGGCCTTCTCGAGGTCGAGCTTCTTGATCCTGCCCGCGCGGACGAACTCCGCGAGCGCCTCGAACGCCGTGCGCAGGCGCGGATCGGCCGCCTCCGCGAGCGTCTGGAGCCCCTTGCCGCCGCGCTCGACGTAGAGGACCGGCTCCGCGTCGATGAGCACGACGTAGGCCCCCGCCGCCCGTGCGGGGCGCTTCCTCTCGTCGTCGCGGCGCTTCGGCCACGGCAGGGCGGCGCCGTAGGGCTGCGCGGGGTCGGTCGCCGCGAGCACCACCGCCGTCCCGTCGCCGCCGTCGTCGCGCGTCGCCCGCAGCCGCTCGACCGCGCCCGGCAGCGCGAACTGCGCGCCACCGAGGCCCTCGATGAAGTAGCCGCGGCGGGCGACGCCAACGGTCTCCAGGGCGGCGAGCTGGTCGTAGAG
>DASZDF010000042.1:0-3397 GCA_035942275.1 Solirubrobacteraceae bacterium
CTCGGCGAGCGCCTCCTGGCCGTCGCGCAGGATCTCGGGGCGCAGCTCGACGGCGCCCGGCGCGGCGAGCCCGTGGACGTTGCCGAACGTCGCCGCGAGCAGGTAGCGCCCCCGCTCGCCCGTGCCGCGCGCGTCCGCGACCCGCAGGAGGTCGTCCCGCGTCGTGTACCGGCCGGCGGCCCCGTCGGCGCCGATCCCGTCCTCCTCGCCCCCCACCACCCCGACCTCGACCTCGAGCACGATGCCGGCGTCGTGACAGAGCGCGAGCAGCTCGGCCGAGCGCCGCAGGTTCTCGTCCAGCGGCAGCGTCGAGCCGTCGAACATGTGCGAGCAGAACAGCGGCGGCTCGCCGGCCGCGCGGCGCGCGCGGGAGGCGGCGATGAGCGGCCGCAGGAAGGGCTCCTCCTGCGCGGGCGGGCAGTGGTCGGTGTGCAGGGCCACGAGCACCGGCACCCGCGCCGCCAGCTCGTCGGCCATGAGCGAGAGCGCCCTGGCGCCCGCGAGCGCGTGCGCGGTCCCGCCGCCCGACAGGTAGCCCGCCCCGCCGACCGTGACCTGGACGATGCCGTCCGAGCCCGCCGCCGCGAACCCGTCGAGCGCCGCGTTGAGCGTCTGCGACGAGGTGACGTTGACGGCCGGGTACGCGAAGCCGCCGGCGGCGGCCGCGTCGAGCATCGCGGCGTACTGGTTCGGGAGCGCGGCCGGCACAGGACGACTCTGATCGCCCGCCCCGCGGCTTGCAACTCGTCGCCGGGGCGGTCAGAGCACCGCGCGGTCCCAGCAGGCGCCGCCCGTGCGACGGCGCGCGACGACGGCGGAAGGCCGCCCGAGGTGGAAGCCCTGCCCGAAGGCGACGCCGAGGTCGCGCAGCGCCTCGATCTCCGCCTCGCTCTCGATGCCCTCCGCCACGATCGTGGCGTCGATCTCGGCACCGAACGAGATGAGCGCGCGCGTGAGCGCCCGCTCGGCCCGGTCGGTCTCGATTCGGCGCGTGAGCGTCATGTCGGTCTTGATGATGTCGGGGCTCAGCTGGAGGATGTGCCGCAGGCTCGCGAAGCCCGCCCCCGCGTCGTCGACCGCGAGCCGCACGCCGCGCCGGCGCAGCCGCTGGATCGGCGGCGCGAACGCGTCGTAGTCGTCGATCGGGGCGTGCTCGGTGATCTCGACGACGATCCGCTCGCTCGCCCGTCCCTTCGGCAGCGCGTTGAACAGCGCGTCGGATGCCGCCGTCGTCGGCGACACGTTCACGGACAGCTGCGCGCCTTCCGGCAGCTCCTCGAGACGGGCGAAGGCGGCCTCGACCGCGGCGAGCTCGAGCGCGAGCAGCTGCTCGGTCTCGGCCGCCTCCGCGAACCAGAGGTCCGGCGACCGGACGGGCTCGGCGCCGAAGCGCGCGAGCGCCTCGAACGCGACGACCTCGCGGCCCGCGAGCGCGACGATCGGCTGGAGCACGATCCCGAGCAGCCCGTCCGACAGGACCCGCTCGATCCGCTCGTGGCTCTCGCGGCGCCGAAGCTGCTCCCGGTCCTCGCGCGCGAGATGGTCGGCCAGCTCGTCGACGACGCTGTCCGCCACCACCGGCGAGAGCGGTCGCTGCCCCCGCGCCGCGTCGCGCACCGCGGCGACGAGCTCGTCCGGATCGTTGCCCTTGACCAGGTAGCCGCTCGCTCCGGCGCGGAGCATCTCGACGACGCTCGCGCGGTCGTCGTGGCCCGAGAGCGCGAGCACGACCGTCCTCGGGCAGCGCTCGCGGATCACGCGTGTCGCGTGCGCGCCGCCCCCGCCCGGCATCGTGACGTCGACGACGCAGATGTGCGGCTGGTGCCGCGTGCACAGCGCGATCGCCTCTTCGGCGTCGGCTCCGGCGCCGACGACGTCGAGGGCGGCGTCCTGCGCGAGCAGCGCGCCGAGCGCCGTCCGCATCGCCGGATCGTCCTCGGCGATGACGACGCCGATCCCGGCCGTGGGCAGACGCTTGGGTGGTGTGCGGGTGGTCGACACGAGGTGCCTGATGCCCGGTGAACGTCGGCAGGAGCTCGAAGTTGGACAGCTGTTCGATGCGCCCGCCGCGCGGCCCCTGCCGCGCAACTCGCGCGTCGCACAGCGTTGCCCACCAACATGAACCGCGTCGGGCTGGCCCTCGTCCTCGCCGTCCTCGCCGTGCCCGCGCAGGCGTCGGCGGCGCCGCTTCCCGTCTCCGGCACGCTCGACTGACGACCGCCGGTCCAGCGGCAGGCTCTTCGCCCGCATCGCGCAGAGCCGCAACCGGCGGTAGACGTCGGGCGCGCCTACGGGCGGCGGCGTCCGCTCGGCCCCACGACCCACCACAACCCGCCGTTGAGGTCGACGTTGTGACAGCGCACCTCGCCGGGGCCCTCGTGGGCGTAGTAGTAGAGCGGCCTGCCCCGGTAGGTAACCTGCCGCCGGCCGTTGCGTCGCCGCGTCGTGCCGAGCAGCGCCGCCCGTACCCCCGGGCCGGCAACCGGCCTGCCCCGCGTGTGGACCGGCGGCCAGGCGCGCGCGCACGCGCCGTAGCAGCGGGACTCGTCACGGCGGTCGCGCTCGAAGATGTAGATCGCCTGCCGGTTCGGGCCGAACAGCATCCGGCCGAACTCGGAGTCGCGAACGACGATGCGTGTCCCCCTCGCTGCGGCTGCCGCGGTCTCGGCCGGCGCGGTCGCAGGCTCGGTCCGAGTGACCGGCGCGGATGTCGTCTGGGCCGCCGGAGGAGGCTGCTCGTCGTCTCCGCAGCCTGCGGCAACGACGACGAGCGCGGCGATACCGAGGGTGACCCGCACGAGACCCAGGCTACGCTCCTCGGGGCCGTGACGATCGTGCGTCACCTGCGGCCGGTCCTCCTCGTCGCCGCCTGCGCGTTCTTCGGGGCGAGCGGAACCGGCCAGGCCGCGTTCCCCGGCCACAACGGCAAGCTCGTCTTCAGCAGCCTCGCCGGCGGCGACAAGAACGTCTTCGCGGCGGAGCCGGCGGCGGGCAGCCCGTGGCAGCCGCTGACGACTGATCCCTCCGAGGACGCGCAGCCCGCCTGGTCGCCGGACGGCACCACCGTCGCCTTCCGGGCCCGGCGCCCGGGTCACTACTTCGAGATCTACCTCGTCGGCGCGGACGGCAGCGGCGAGCGACGGCTCACCACGACCCCCGCGCCGCCGACCGACGCCCAGCCGTACAGCACGCAGCCCTCGTGGTCGCCCGACGGGCGCCGGATCGTCTTCCGCTCGAATCGCGACGGCGACCCGGACGTGTGGGTCATGGATGCCGACGGGAGCGACGCGCGCCAGGTCGCGAACGATCCGGGCGACGAGCGCTATCCGGGCTTCTCGCCGGACGGGTCGCGGATCGCGTTCACCAGCACCCGCGACGGCGACACGGAGATCTTCAC
>DASZDF010000043.1:0-3305 GCA_035942275.1 Solirubrobacteraceae bacterium
GCCTCCGCGTACTTCGCGACGTTCGTCAGCGACTCCGCGACCACGAAGTACGCCGCCGCCTCGACGGCCCCCGGCAGCCGCTCCTCCGGCACCGGGCCGACCTCGACCGGCAGCGGCGCGCGGTCGGCGAGCGACTCGAGGGCGGGCTTGAGGCCGCGGTCGGTCAGCACGGCGGGATGGATGCCGCGCGCGAGCTCGCGCAGGTCCTCGAGCGCCGCCCGCGCCTCGTCGCGCGCGCCGGCGAGCAGCTCCCGCGCCGCGTCCGGGCGCTTCTCGAGCTGCGCCTCGCTCATCCCGCGCTGGAGGGAGAGCGCGACGAGGCGCTGCTGCGCGCCGTCGTGCAGGTCGCGCTCGAGCCGGCGGCGCTCGGACAGCGCGGCGTCGACCAACAGCGCCCGCGAGCGCTGCAGCTCCGCGACCCGCGCACGCAGCTCCGCGTCGAGGCGCTCGTTCTCGAGCGCGAGCGCCGCCGCGGACGCGACCGCCCGGACGAGGTCAGGGTCGTCCTCGCCCAGCACCGGGTCGTGGACGAGCGCGCCCACGCGGACGCCCTCGCGCTCGACGCCGGGGACGCCGCGCTCGGGCAGCTCCAGCGTGCGGCCCTCGACGTCGACGTACTCCGCGCGGTCGGGCAGCCAGTAGGCGATCCGCAGCGACGGGTCGCCGAGCGCCTCGCGCAGCGCGTCGCGCAGGCGCCCGCGGCCCGGCGCGTCGCCGAGCGCCTCCAGCACCTCGCCGATCGCGCCCGCCCGCCACGAGCGCGTGCGGGCGAGGCCGGCGAGGAACGCGTACGGCAGCGCCGCGAACGCGATCAGCCCGAGGAAGTCGACGGCGAGCTCCACGTCCCCGGCCCCGTGGCTCGGGACGTCGAACGCGAACGACAGGCAGAGCAGCAGGAGCATCACCGTGCCGAGCCAGAGCATCGGCGCCATCGCGCGGCGCTCGCGGGGGCCGGCCGCGCGTGCGCGCCGCACGAGCACATACGCGGCGAACGAGACCAGCCCGATGCCGAGGACCCCGCCGACGCGCTCGACCACGTCGCCGACGGACTGGTCGTCGATGACGAGGAACGCGTTGTCCGGGTGCTTCTCCGGCTCGTCGACGAACGACTCCGGGCTCGTCGCCACGATCGCGAGCGGGATGCCGATCGCGAATACGTAGCCCGCGGCCACGACCCGCCGCTCCAGGCCCGACTCGATGCGCCCGGTCGGGAACGCCATCAGGAGGTGCACGCCGACCGCGAAGAACAGGCCGCCGCCCACGACGAGACCGAACGTGAAGAGGAGCGACGAGTTCGAGAGCTGCAGCGCGCTGAGGAACGTCGCGAAGCCGACGGCCGTCATGAGCGTGCCGACGCGGTTCGTCGGCCGCCGCCACCACGCGTACAGGCCGACGCCGATGTAGCTCAGCATCAGCACGACGGACGCCGCGACGATCGGCCCGGCCTCCTCCATGTGGGTGCTCTCGACGGCGAGCACCACCGCGACGCCCGCGAGCGCGACGCCGAGGGCGCCGAGCACCACGAGCGCGCGCTTGAGCCCGATCACGCCACGAGCTCCCGCACCGCCGCTCCGCTGAGGTCGGCCTTCGCGACGAAGCCGCGCGCGCCGCTGCGGTCGATCTGGTCGCCGAAGTCCGCGGCGTCGCGACTCGAGCACAGCACGACCGCCGGCCCCGCGCCGTCGCGCGTCAGCCGCTCGGCGACGGCGAAGCCGTCGAGGTCCGGGAGGTTGACGTCGAGCAGGACGACGTCGGGCTCGAGCTCCGCCGCGCGGCGCAGCGCGGAGGTGCCGTCCGCCGCCTCGCCGACGACCGCGTAGCCGTCGGCCTCGAGCAGCAGGCGCGCCGTCGCGCGGAAGCTCGGGTGGTCGTCGACGATGAGGACGGTGGGCACGGCGCCTATCTTGGCGCGCCGCGGCCCTCCGCCGGGTACGGCTGCCCACACCCTGCGGCGGCGGAGATCTCCCGGAAGGCCTCGCCCGGGTCCGCGGCGCCGAAGATCGCCGAGCCCGCGACGAACGTCGTCGCGCCCGCGGCGGCGCAGGGTCCGGCGGTCCGTGCGTCGATGCCGCCGTCGACCTCGATCGGGACGTCCCCGGCCGCCCGCGCCCGCAGCGCGCGGATCCTGTCCTCCGACCCGGCGATGAACGGCTGGCCGCCCCACCCCGGGTTCACGGTCATGCACAGCACGAGGTCGGCGTCCGCGCCGAGGGCCTCGACCGCCGTGCCGGGGTTGAGCGCGATCCCGGCGGTGGCGCCGGCCTCGCGGATCGCGTTGACCGTGTGGTGGACGTGCGGCGTCGCCTCGACGTGGATCGTCACGTTGTCGGCGCCGGCCTTCACGAAGTCGGCGACGTGGCGCTCGGGGCGCTCGATCATCAGGTGCACGTCGAGGACGGCCTCGGGCGGCAGCGACTCGCGCAGCGCGCCGACCACGAGCGGGCCGAAGGTGATCGGCGGGACGAAGTGCCCGTCCATCACGTCGCAGTGGATGAGCCGCGCGCCCGCCGCCATGACCTCCTCGACCTGCGCGGCGAGGCGGGCGAAGTCGGCCGAGAGGATCGAGGGCGCGACCCCCGTCAGACGGGGCACAGCATCGACCCCCCGCAGTGGACGCACGACACGATCGCCGTGCTCGACATCCGCACGATCGTCGAGTGCTCGCCGCAGTCCGGGCAGACCGACCGCAGCTCGTAGCGGTGCAGGCAGTAGACGCACCGGTAGCGGCCCGGCAGGTTCGTCGGGCGCAGCCACGGCTCGTGGCAGTTCGGGCACTCCATCCCGAGCTGGACGTCGCTGCCGCTCATCCGGTCGACTCTAGTCGCGTCACCTGAAAGCCCGCTGAGCGCGTCTCGTGCGGCATGAGGATCATCCGCTCCGTCGTCGTGAACCCGTGGAGCCCGGCCAGGAGCTCCTCGTTCTCCGCCGGGTTCAGCGTGCACGTGGACCAGACCAGCACGCCGCCCGGACGGACCGCGCCCGCCGCGGCGGCCAGGATCCGCCGCTGCTCCTCGAGCAAGCCCTCGATCCGCTCGGGCGTCATGCGCCAGCGGAGGTCGGGCTTGGCCTGGAGGGTGCCGAGGCCGGAGCACGGCGGGTCGACGAGGACGCGGTCGAAGGGACCCTCGGGGCGCGGGTCGGCGGCGTCGGCGACAGCGACGTTCACGATCGTCGCCCCCATCCGGTCGACGGTCGCGCGCAGCTGCTCGGCGCGGTCGGCGTCCTTCTCCACGGCGACGACCTCGCCGGCGTTCTGCATCAGCGCGGCGAGATGCGTGGCCTTGCCGCCCGGCGCGCTGCAGAGG
>DASZDF010000044.1:0-5169 GCA_035942275.1 Solirubrobacteraceae bacterium
TGGTTGCTCATGACGGCGATGAGCGTCTTGACGTTCATCGCCTCCTCCTGCCTGGCCATCGCCTCGTAGGACGCGAGGTCCCTCTCGGTCTTGATCTCCTCGATGAAGGCGAAGTGGCGCGCCCAGCGCGCGTTCAGGTCCCTGAGGTCCGAGAAGTTCTGCTGGTCGCCCGAGGCGGCGGCGCCGCCGTTGATGTTCAGGCCCAGCTCCGCCGCCGGGGCCGGAGCGGCCAGGACGAGCGCGGCGGCGACGGCCGCGACGAGCAGGCGCATGGGTCCATTGGACCATGTCGCTCACGCCGGATTCAAGTGTGGCGTTGCCGGCGCGCCAAAAGGTGTCGTCACCGCAAGAAGCTATGGTCTTCGACGTTGTTATGACCAGCCGAGTCCCCGACGACGGTCGTCGGGGAGCGGGGGATCCACTGGTTGCCATCGCCAAGCAGGGCGACGGCGGCCTGGGGCGAATCGTCACCTGAGCGTGACGTAGCGCTGCTCTTTCTGCGCGAGCCCGACAGCTAACCCCGTAGGCGCCCCGAAAGAGAGGTCGTCGAAGCAGTGCTGTCGTTCCGTCCCAGTCGTGCCATACCCCTGATCGCCGCGCTGGCAATCGCCGCGCTCGCCGCGCTCGCCGTGTTCTCCGTGCAGTCGGCGCAGGCGTCCCTCGGCGACCGCACCCTGCGCGAGGGGGATCGCGGCAAGGACGTCCGGGCGCTCCAGCAGCTCCTGCGCCGCGCCGGGTTCCCCGGCCGCGTCACCGGCGTCTTCAACCACCGCACGTGGCTCAAGGTCCGCACCGTCGAGCGCGAGCTCGAGCTGCCGGTCAACGGCGTCGTCACGCGCCGCGACGTGCGGCGCATCGAGCTGGCCCTCCGGCCCTCCGATGGCAGCGGCGGCTTCAGCGCCGACGCGAAGGACGTCAGGCAGCGGGCGTCGGTCGCCGGGCAGGAGGCCGCGGGCGCCAAGGCCGTCCTCACCGACGACGGCGTCGCGATCCCGCCGGCGAACGCTCCGCAGGCGGTCAAGGACGTCATCGAGGCCGGCAACCGCATCGCGTCGAAGCCCTACCGCTACGGCGGCGGGCACGGCAAGTGGGAGGACAGCGGGTACGACTGCTCCGGCTCGGTCTCCTATGCGCTCCACGGCGGCAACCTCCTCGACAGCCCGATGCCCTCCGGCTCGTTCACGCGGTGGGGCGAGGCCGGCAAGGGCGAGTGGATCACCATCTACACCCACTCCGGCCACATCTACATGGTCGTCGCCGGGCTGCGGTTCGACACCAGCGGCCGCGCGGAGACCGGTTCGCGCTGGCAGAAGGCCATGCGCTCGCCGTCGGGCTTCGCGGTCCGGCACCCCAAGGGCCTCTAGCGCCGTGGGCGGCGGGGCCGCATGATCGAGCGGCGCCACCCCCAGGACCCCGACGAGGAGCTGCTCGCCGCCGACCTGCCGAGCGTCGAGTCCGAGATCACGGACGAGCAGCGCGTCGAGCGCATGCGCGACGAGCTGGCGATGGGGTTCGAGCGGATGGCCGGCGTCGAGCGGGCGGTCGCCGTCTTCGGCTCCTCGCGCACGCGTGAGGGACACCCGAACTACGCGCTCGGGCGGGCGGTCGGCCGCGCGCTCGGCGAGGCCGGGTTGACCGTGATCACGGGCGGGGGCCCCGGCGCGATGGAGGCGGCCAACCGCGGCGCGCACGACGCGGGCGCGCGGTCGATCGGGCTGACCATCGACCTGCCGCTCGCCGAGGCGCCGAACCGCCACCTCGACCTGCGCGTGGACTTCCACTACTTCTTCGCGCGGAAGGTCATGTTCGTGCGGTACTCGAGCGCGTTCGTCGTCCTGCCCGGGGGCTTCGGCACGCTCGACGAGCTGTTCGAGGCGCTCACGCTGATCCAGACGGGGAAGATCCGGTTCTTCCCGGTCGTCCTCGTCGGGACGGAGTTCTGGTGCGACCTCGTGGACTGGCTGCGCGACCGCCTGCTCGCGGCGGGGACGATCTCGCAGCGCGACGTCGACCTGTTCCGGGTCACTGACTCCCCGGAGGAGGTCGTCGCGATCTGCCGCGACGCCGCCGACCGGCAGTGGGGTGCGAGGTAGGCTCACACGCCGTGGGCCTGCCCGACGACACCCCGTTCGGCATCGCGGTCGTCGGGCTGGACGGGCGGGTCGAGCGGGTCAACCCGCCGCTGTGCGCGCTGCTCGGCCGCGAGCAGCAGGACCTCGTCGGCAGCCGGCTGGACGAGCTGCTCGAGATCGCGGAGGGCGACGGGCTGGCGCCGCGCGAGTGCACGTGGGAGCGCCCGGACGGGACGACGGGGTGGGGCCTGTCGACGACGCGGCGCGAGGGCGACCACTTCGTGTCGCAGGTCCTGGACGTGACGGCGCAGCGCCGTGCCGCGGAGGAGCTGCGCGCGGCGAACGACGGCTACCGCTGGATGATCGAGCAGGGGCGCGACGGCGTGTGGGTGTTCGACCACGACGACCGCACGGTGTCCGTCAGCGAGAGCCTCGCGCACATGCTCGGGCGCGAGCCCGCCGACATGCTCGGCCACCCGCCGCACGCGTTCACCGACGCCGAGGGCGGGGCCATGCTCGACGACGCGCTCGAGCGCCGGCGCGCGGGCGTGCGCGAGACGTACGAGCTGAAGTGGGTCCACCGCGACGGGCACGAGGTGTGGGGGCTCGTGTCCGCCTCGCCGCTGACCGACGAGCGCGGCCGCTTCGCCGGCAGCTTCGCGCTCATCACCGACATCACCGAGCGGCGGCAGACCGAGGACCGGCTCGCGCGCTACGCGCGCCAGCAGGAGGAGATCGCGCGCCTCGGGCGCCTGGCGCTCGAGGGCCTCGCGCTGCCCGCGCTGTTCGAGGAGGCGACGGGGTGCGTGGCCGAGGTGCTGGGCGCCGAGGAGGCCGTGCTCGTGCCGGCGCCGTTCGAGGCGTCGCCGCAGGCGGTGAGCGTGCGGGTCGCGGGTCGCGATCACCACGGAACGCTCGCCGTCCGCCGCGGGGACGGGTGGGAGCCGGCGCCCGACGAGCTGACGTTCCTGTCCGCCGTCGCGAACACGCTGGCCGCCGCGATCGAGCGCGCGGAGGCGGAGGCCGAGATGCGGCGCCGCGCGCTGCACGACCCGCTGACGGGGCTGCCGAACCGCACGCTCGTGCTCGACCGCCTCGCGCACGCGCTCGCCGCCCACGGCCGCCGCGCGGGGACGCACGCCGTCGTGCTGCTCGACATCGACCAGTTCAAGGTGGTCAACGACTCGCTCGGCCACGAGGCGGGCGACCAGCTCCTGCTCGCGGTCGCGCCGCGGCTGGTCGCGGCGGTGCGCCCCGGCGACACCGTCGGGCGGCTGGGCGGCGACGAGTTCGTCGTCGTGTGCGAGGGCGTCGCGGACGCCACGGGCGCGGCCACGCTGGCCGCGCGGCTGGTCAACGCCTTCGCCGAGCCGTTCGTGCTCGTCGGCGAGCAGCACCACCTCACGGCGAGCGTCGGGATCGCGCTGGCCGAGACGGGGACGGAGGCGCCCGGCGACCTGCTGCGCAACGCGGACGCCGCGATGTACCTCGCCAAGGAGCGCGGCCGCGGGCGCTTCGAGACGTTCGACGAGGAGCTGCGGGCGCGCATGCTCGAGCGGGTGTCGATCGAGCGCGACCTGCGCGAGGCCGTCGCCCGCGACCAGCTGACGCTCGACTTCCAGCCGATCGTCGCGCTGGCCGACGGCGTCGTCGAGGGGCTGGAGGCGCTCGTGCGCTGGCGCCACCCGGAGCGCGGGCTCGTGCCGCCCGACCGGTTCATCGGCGTCGCCGAGGACGCCGGGCTCATCGGCGCGATCGGCGCGTGGGTGCTGCGCGAGGCGTGCGGTCACGCGGCGGGGTGGCAGCGGCTGCGGCCGCTGACCCTGCACGTCAACCTCTCACCGCGCCAGGTCACCGACCCGGCGCTGCCCCGGCTGGTCGCCGAGACGCTCGAGGCGACCGGGCTGCCGGCCGAGGCGCTGGTCCTCGAGATCACCGAGAGCTCGCTGATGGAGGAGGGGACGGTCGGGCCGGCGGTGCTGCGCGAGCTGAAGGCGCTCGGTGTCGGGCTGGTGCTCGACGACTTCGGGACGGGCTGGTCGTCGCTGTCGCGCCTGCGCCACTTCCCCATCACGGGGCTGAAGGTCGACCGGTCGTTCGTCGCCGAGCTCGAGGGCGGGACGGACACGAGCGGGCTCATCGTCGCCGGCATCGTGCAGATGTCGCACGCGCTCGGCCTCGACTCGGTCGCCGAGGGCATCGAGACCGAGGCGCAGGCCGACCGCCTGCGCGAGCTCGGCTGCCGGCGCGCGCAGGGCTACCGGTTCGCGCGCCCGATGGACGCGGAGGCGGCGCGCCGCCTGCTCGAGGCGGCGGCGCCGCTGCCGGCGCTGGTCTAGTCGTCCTTGTCCTCGTCCTCGTCCGTCTCCTCGCCCTCCTCCTCCTTCTGCTCCTCCTCCTTGCGGGCGTCGATGCTCTGGGTCGCGGCCTCGACGCGCTCGTCGGCCTTGTAGTCCTCGGGGTTGTCGACCTCTTTGCCCTCGATGGTCACGGAGCCGTCCTCGTGGCGCTCGAGGCTCGACGGGCCGAGCTTCGCCTCGGGGCCCTCGTCGTAGCCGTGGTCGCCCTCGCCGCCGCCGTAGGTGACGTACTTGGCCTCGTCGTCCGGCCACTCCTTGAGGTCGGTCGGCGGGTCGTCGGCCTCCTCCATCTTCTTCATCGTCTCGTGCGCCTGGTCCCACGCCTCCGCCTTGTCCTTCGCGCGGTCGGCGGCGTTCGGCGCGCCGTCGCCTCCGCCCTGCTGCTCGGTCGCCTGGGCGCTCTCGTCGTCGGTCATCGGGCCCTCCCCTGGATGGTCGTTTGCCGTGGTACCCAGTTCCCGTAGGTTGCGCGCGCTGGCGTTCAGTGGTCGGCGACTTCGCCGGTCATGGGGAGGTCGCGGTCGTGCCACTCCTGGATCCCGCCGCGCAGGGACCACGCGTCGTAGCCGGCGCTCCTGAACGCGCGTGCGGCGAGCGCGCTGCGGGCGCCGAGGCGGCAGTGGAAGACGATCGGCCGGTCCTTCGGAAGCGACTCGGCGTTCGACGCCAGGCGCTCGAGCTCGATGTGCCGCGTCCCCTCGATCCGGCCGGCCTCCCGCTCGTACGGCTCGCGGACG
>DASZDF010000045.1:0-6032 GCA_035942275.1 Solirubrobacteraceae bacterium
GGTCGCCGCGGCGCGCAAGGCGCTGCGGCGCGCGCGCGGCGCCCGCAGGCGCAAGGCGGCGAAGACGAAGCTCAAGCGCGCGCAGGCGTCGCTGAAGCTCGCCGCGACGCGACGGGGGAACGCATGCGCGTAGTCGCCATCGGCTGGACGCTCGTCCTCGTCCTGGTCCTGGCGCCCGCGGCGTCGGCCGAGCACAACCGCTACGCCCCGCCTGGGCTCGACAGCGCCGTGACGAGCACCCACTTCGTCGTCCACTACGACCCCGACACCGCGACCGCCGCGGCCGCCCAGGCGTTCAGCGCCGACCTCGAGGAGAGCCACTCGCGGCTGGTCGCCGGCGGCGGCGGCACGCCGAGCGCCGGCCTGAACGCCCCGATCGCCGATGCCGACGGCAAGACGGACGCCTACATGAGCCGGCCGTCCGCGCCGGGGTGGGAGACGTTCAACGGAGGCGCCGTCTTCCGCGACGACCACGGCGCGGGCGCGAGCTACATGTTCATGACGCCGAACCTCGACCGGATCGGCATCCGCTTCCGCTCGGCGCACGAGTACATGCACGTCATCCAGCACGCGTACGTCACCGGCGGCGGCCTGCTGAACGAGAGCACGGCCAACTGGGCGTCGGAGTTCGCGCTGCCGGACATCGACCCGCAGGACTCCAACTTCACGGCTCCGCACCTCCCCCTCGACTGCAGCTACGGCACGTGGCCGGGCGCCCCCGCGGACCCGGCGTGCGGCAACGGCTACCGGCAGTACCCCTTCATCTGGCGGCTCACCCAGCGCTACGGCGCGCCGATCGTCGACGCCCTGCTCGACCGGATGGCGAGCCTGTGCCCCGCCGGCTGCAGCCCCTCCTCCGACCGCCAGATCCTCAGCGAGACGATCGAGGCGCAGCCCGACGCCGCGACGCTCTCCTCGCTCTACGCCGACTACGCCCGCGACATCTGGGTCCCCGCCCGGTGGCAGAGTCCCGCCGTCGCGCAGTTCCCGACGACGGCGATGCAGGCGATCCACAACCTGATGGGCCTCCCGGCCCACACGCTCGTCACCCCCGGCACCGACGACACCGGCACGCAGGCCCGGATCGTGGACCACCTCGCGTCCCGGTACGTCCTGTACCGCACCGACGCCGCCTACGAGCCCGCCGGGCCGGACGACAGCGTCGAGGTCACCGTCACCCGCCCCGGCAACCAGACCGCCCCGTACCGGGACCTCGTCTGGACCGCGGGCGGCACCGCCCAGGACCACTTCTCGGGCGGCGGCGCCGGGCCGCACACGTTCACCCTGGACGCCGATCCCGCCGTCCTCGGCCGCATCCTCGTGCCGCTCGTCAACGACTCGCTCGACGACGGGCTCACGTACACGTACAGGATCCGCACCATCCGCGGGCCGGCGACGCCGCCCGCCAACGACGGGCCCGACGGGGCGCTCACCGTCGCGCGCAACTCCAGCGCGAGCACGAACAACGTCTACGCGGGCGGGCGCGGGAACGTGAGCGAGGGGACGGGCTGCGGCCCCGGGACGCAGGACGCGACCCGGGGCGTCTGGTTCCGCTTCACCGCCGACACCGACGCGATGCACAGCTACGACGCGGCGGGCAGCGACTTCGACGCGGTGATCGCGGTGTACGACCGCGCGACGGGGCAGCTCATCTCGTGCTCGGGCGCCGGGCAGGTCAACGCGTTCCAGCGCGGGGGGCGGGCCTACGACGTCTACGTCGGCCGCTGGCGCAACGAGCTCGGCTTCGGGACGCAGGCACGCCTGGCGGTCAACGGCCCGGACGCCCTGCTGCCCGAGGTCAACGTGAACTCGCCGGCGAACGGCTCGGTCGTCGGGACGAACACGCCGGTCTTCTCGGGCAACGCGAGCAACCGGTTCGGCGACGCCGACACCGTGCGGATCCTCCTGTGGGCCGGGGGAGACACGTCGGCCCCGCCGACCCGCACGTTCACGGCGCCGAAGGTCAACACGAGTTGGAGCGTCGCCGCGGCGCCGCTGCCGGACGGCTTCTACACCTGGCGCGCCGAGCTCGACGGCAAGGCCGGGACCGGCGTCACGGCGCCGCACACGTTCACCCTCCGCGGGCCCGCCGGCGGGCCGGGTGAGCTGCTCGATCCGCCGGCGCCCGCCGCGGTGACGCCCGACTGCCGCCGCGCCCGCAGCGCCCGCACTGCCGCTCAGCGCAAGCTCAGGAGCGCGAGGCGGGCGCTCAAGCGGGCGAAGGGCGCGCGCAGGCGCCGGGCCGCGAAGGCGCGCGTCAAGCGCGCGCAGGCCGGCGTGCGCCGCGCGAACGTGCGCGTCCGGCGCTTCTGCCTCTAGGACGCGAGCGTGAGGACGTGCCCGCGACGCGGGTCGACGTCGCCGTCGACGAGCGACCGCCACACCCGCTGCACCTCGTCCGGCCCTGAGCCGCGCTCGACCTGCATCCAGTCGCCGACGCGGGCCGCGAGCGCGTTCCAGGCCTCGCCCATCCGCCGCTGCATCTCGGCGGCGCCGAGGTCGGCCGCCATCTTCTCGATGTGCGACGGCGCGAAGAAGAACTCCGGCTGCGCGCCGCCCGAGCCGCTGCCGATCCGGTCCCAGTGCGTCGCGCCGACCGCGACGTCGCGCCGCACGTCCGCGGCCGCGTGCAGCGCCTCGCGCACGCTCCCGTCGCCCGACATGTCGACGTAGACGACGGCCTCGCCGCGCAGCGCCTCCACCTCGTCGTAGGTGAGCACGCGGTCGTAGACGCCGAGCGATTCCGCGAACTCGCGGTTGCGCGCGGAGGTCAGGCCGACGACGGGTCGATCGAGGAGGAAGGCGAGGCCGTAGGCGGTCTTCGACGACGCGCTGCCGAGGACGACCGTCGCGTCGTCGCCGCTCAGGAAGTCCGAGAGCAGGAACGAGGTGCCGAACAGGGGCCGCAGCAGCAGCATCTCGTCGAGGTGCGGCGTGTCGGGCGTCACGCGCACGTAGCGGTTGTACGTCGCCGGCAGCCCGCTGCGGTGCTCGGAGCGCTCGAACAGCCGCTCGTCGAGGCGCATCGTCGCCTGCGACGACATCGGGAAGTAGCCGTAGATCCACTCCCCGGTCTCGACCACCTCGCCGACGCCCCACACCGGCACGCGCCCCCAGCCTCCCTCCGACGCGCCGAAGAACGACCAGTAGTCCAGCGTGTCGCCCATCACCGCGTACGTCACGTTGTTCGCGGTCAGCGCGAACCGGTCGATCCGGACGTTGCCGTCGCCGGCCCCGTCGACGACCCGCGTGACCCGGTAGTCGTCCCGCCTGACCTCGACGTCCACGGGGCTAGAGCTGCATCGACTTCAGGGCGAGGAACTCCTCGATCCCGTACGGGCCGAGCTCGCGCCCGTGGCCCGACTGCTTGTAGCCGCCGAACGGCGCGAGCGGGTTGAACGCGGCGCCGTTGATCTCGACCTGGCCCGTGCGGATGCGGCGGGCGACCGCCTTCGCCCGCTCCTCCGACGCGGAGTAGACGCCGCCCGCCAGGCCGTACTCGCTGTCGTTGGCGATGCGGATCGCGTCGTCCTCGTCGTCGTAGGGCATGATCGCGAGCACCGGGCCGAAGATCTCCTCGCGGGCGATCGTCATGTCGGGCGTCACGTCGCTGAACACCGTTGGCCGCACGTAGTAGCCGCGCTCGAGGCCCTCCGGCGGCTCCGCGCCGCCGGCGACGAGCTTGGCGCCCTCGGCGACGCCCTTCTCGATGTACGAGCGCACGCGGTCGCGCTGCACGTCGGAGACGAGCGGCCCGAGGGCGGTCTCCTCGCTGAACGGGTCGCCCACCGGCGTCTGGGACGCGGCCGCCGCCGCGATCTGCTCGACGACCTCGAGCTGCTCGCGCGGCACGAGCATCCGCGTCAGCGCCGAGCAGGTCTGGCCCGAGTTGAGGTAGCACTTGCGGATCCCGTTGACGACCGCCTTCTCGAGGTCGGCGTCGTCGAGGATCACGTTCGGCGACTTGCCGCCCAGCTCGAGCGCGACCTTCTTCACCGTCGCCGCGGCGACCTCGCTCACGCGCCGGCCCGCGCGCGTGGAGCCGGTGAACGAGACCATGTCGACCCCGGGGTGGCCCGCGATCGCCTCGCCGACGACCGGCCCGAAGCCGGTCACGAGGTTGAAGACCCCGGCGGGGACGCCGACCTCGTCCATGATCTCCGCGAGGACGAACGAGTTCAGCGGCGTGACCTCGCTCGGCTTCAGCACGACCGTGCAGCCCGCGACCATCGCCGGCGCGACCTTCGCCGCGATCTGGTGCAGGGGGTAGTTCCACGGCGTGATCGCGCCGACGACGCCGATCGGCTCGCGGACGACCAGCGAGTTGCCGATCTGCTGCTCCCACGGGATGTGCTCGACGAGGTGCGCCATCGAGGCGAAGTCCATGATCGGCAGCCCGGCCTGGACCATCATCGAGATGCGGATCGGCGACCCCAGCTCCTGCGAGATGAGCGCCGCGATCTCCTCCTGGCGCTCCTGGAGGCGCAGCGAGATGGCCGTGCACAGCTCGACGCGCTGCTCGAGCGGCGTCTGCGACCAGGAGTCGAACGCGGCCCGCGCCGCCGCGACCGCGCGGTCGACGTCGGCGGCCGAGCCCTCGGGGATCCGGCCCATGACGTCCTCGGTCGAGGCGTTGACGACCTCGATGCTCGCGTCCGACGAGGGGGCGACCCACTCGCCGCCGATGTACAGCTGAGAGTGCTCGACCAACGTGGGCGTGGCGGTCATGCCGGGACCTCCTGGAGCGAGGCGCCCGCGGCCGCGGCGACGTTGTCCGCCGTCCGGCTCGCGAGGGCCATGATCGTGATCATCGGGTTCGTGCCGCTCGACGTCGGGAACGCCGAGGCGTCGCCGATCCAGACGCCCTCGACGTCGTGGAGCCGGCCCTGCGGGTCGGCGACGCTCGTCTGGGCGTCGCGGCCCATCCGGCACGTGCCCATCTGGTGCGCGGCGAACAGCTTCACCCCGCCCGCGCGCAGCGGGAGGCGCTTCAGCCGCGCGATGAAGGCCTCGAGGTCGTCGCCGACGCGCCACGTCGGCTGCCCCTGCGCGAGACCGTAGATCCGGCGGGCGCCGGCGGCGTGGTGGATGCGGACCTGCGCCTCCATCGAGCGGTGCGTGTTGCGCACGTCGAGCTCGTCGGTGAGCGAGTACCACGGCACGGCCATGCCGTTCTCGTCGATCGTCACCCGCCCGTGGCCGCGGTCGCGCACGAGGCCGATGAGCGTGCCCGCGTTGGCGAACTCGGCCATCGACTGCTTGTGCTCGCGCGCGGTGGTGAACGGGACGGCGGAGGCGCCGAGCGCGGTCGTGTACTGCACGCCCTCGACGAGGAAGCCGTAGCCGTCCTCGACGTTCGCGAACTCGTTGACGAGCGCGGCCTGCGGCGGGCCCCACCACGACTGCATGTCCTCGCCGTAGTCGCCGATCGTCGCGTTCGAGGGATGGATGTGGAGGTGGTCGCCGACCGCCGGGCCGCCGATCCCCGAGCGCAGCAGGAGCGCGGGCGACTCGAGCGCGCCGGCCGCGACGACGACGTGCGGCGCCCGGACCGTCACCTTCACCGGCGGGCGGCTCGGGTCGAGGCGGTCCGACCACGTCGCCTCGACGCCCGCCGCGCGACCGTTCTCGACGACGACCCGCTCGGCCCAGCACTGCGTCACCACCTCGGCGCCGCGGTCGACCGCGTCCTGCAGGTACGTCCTGAGCGTCGACTGCTTCGCGCCCGACTGGTCGCCGAAGCCCATGTAGCCCGCCATCGCCGGGTCGTGCTTCGAGCGGTCCCAGTTGCGGGTGATCGTGTCGAAGCTCCAGCCCAGCGCCTCGGCGCCGCGCTTCATCGCGCGGTGCGGCCCGTTGAGCTCGGAGCAGTCGCCGTTGACCTGGAGGCGCTGCCACACGGCGTCGAGATGGCGGTCGAACGCCTCGGTCGCGACGTCCTCCAGGCCGTGCTCGGCCCACTGCTGCCGCACCCACGGCCTGGTCCGCAGCGAGTTCGTCCAGTTCACGGTCGTCCCGCCGCCGAGGCAGAA
>DASZDF010000046.1:0-10909 GCA_035942275.1 Solirubrobacteraceae bacterium
GACCGGGTCGACGAACTCGAGGTGCGACGGGTTCGACTCGAGGTTGACGAGGATCGACTCGCCGCTGCGCAGCGTGTAGGAGCCCTGGGCGCCGTGGTGGTACTTGACGTCGCCGGTGCCGCCCTGCGGGATCGTCGTGACGGCCTCGAGCGTCGAGGCCCCCTCGAACTCGGCGAAGATCGTGTCGTAGGGGCGGCCGAGGTTGTGGGCGAGGACGTTGAGCCGGCCGCGGTGCGCCATGCCCATGACGACTTCCCGCGCCCCGTGCGCCGCCGAGAGCTGGATCAGCTCGTCGAGCATCGGCACGGTCATGTCGAGGCCCTCGACCGAGAACTGCTTCTGCCCGAGGTACGCCTTGTGCAGGAAGCGCTCGAACGCGTCGACCTTGATGAGCCGGCCGAGCAGCCACTTCTGCTCGTCGACGGTCAGCGGCTTGCGGTACTCGCCCGACTCGATCTTGTCCCGCAGCCAGACGCGCTGGCGATGGGACGCGATGTGCTCGATCTCGTAGGCGATCGTGCCGCAGTACGTCTCGCGGAGGTGGGGGAGCGCGTCGGCGAGCGTCGCGCCGGGGACGTAGACGCGCAGCACCTTCGACGGGATCCGCGCCAACAGCTCGGACGTCAGGCCGACGTGGTCGGGGTCGAGGGCGGGGTCGCCCTCGGGCTCGGCGCCGAGCGGGTCGAGCCGCGCGGCCAGGTGGCCGTGCATCCGGTGCGCCTTGAGCAGCGACGTGGCGGCCTGCACGGCCTGGAGCAGCTCCTCGTCCACCGCGCCCGTCGCGCCGTCGGTGCGCGGGGCCTCCGGCGTCTGGACCGAGGCGGCGGCCGCGGGCGCGGGCGGCGACGGGGCGGGGCCGAGGTCGACGCCGAGCGAGCTGAACACGCCCTCGTAGAAGCCGTGCGCGCCCTGGAGGTAGGCCTCGACCCGCTGGAGGAACTGGCCCGACTCCGCGCCTTGGATGATGCGGTGGTCGTAGGTCGAGGTCATCGTCATGACCTTCTCGGCCCCGATGACGCCGCCGATGTTCGCGAGCCCGACCGGGTACGCGATCGACCCCGTGGCGACGATCGTCCCCTGGCCGGTCATGAGCCGCGGGACGCTCGCGATCGTCCCGATCCCGCCCGGGTTCGTCAGCGAGATGTTCGCGCCCGTCAGGTCGTCGGCGGTCAGCTTGTTGTCGCGCGCCTTGGCGATCAGCGCGTCGAAGGCCGCCTTGAAGTCGGTGAAGCTGAGCCTGCCCGCGTCGCGGATCACCGGGACCATCAGCGTCCGGCTGCCGTCCTTCTTCTCGACGTCGACGGCGATCCCGAGGTTCACGGCGCCGTCGTCGATGCGGTGCGGCTTGCCGTCGCGCTCCTCGAAGTGGTGGGCCATCACCGGCATGTCCTGCTGGACGGCGAGCGAGATCGCGTAGGCGATGAGATGGGTGAAGGAGACCTTCTGCCCGGCGGCCTTCAGCTCCTTGCGGCGGCCGTCCATCGCGGTGACGGTGATCGTGCGGAAGGACGTGGCGGTCGGGATCGACCGGCTCTCGTCCATGTAGCGGGCGAGCATCGCCGCGCCGCCCTTGATGACCGTCGCCTGGCCGCCGGACGGAGCGGGTGCGCTCGGCGGAGCCGCGGCGGTGGCGCTCCCGGCGCCGTTGCCCGCGGCGAGCACGTCCTCCTTGGTGATGCGGCCGCCAGGGCCGGAGCCCTTCACGCTCTCGACGTCGATGCCCTCGGCCTCGGCGACGCGCCTCGCGACGGGACTGATCTTGGCGTCGTCGGGGACGGCGGTCGTGGTCGGAGCGGCGGCGGCGGCACCGTTGCCCGAAGCGGGCTCGCTCTTCGCCGGAGCCGCGCCGGCGCCGACCTGCATCCGCGCGATGGCCTGGCCGACGGTGACGGTCTCGCCCTCCTCGGCGAGGATCTCGGTGAGCGTCCCGGCCGCCGGAGCGGGCAGCTCCATGTCGACCTTGTCGGTCGAGATCTCGACGATCGTCTCGCCGTCCTCGACCGTCTCGCCGACCTTCTTGGCCCACTCGAGGATCGTGCCCTCGGTGACCGACTCGCCGCCGGCGGGGGTGACGATGTCGATGATCTCGCCGGTCGCGCCGTCGTCGGCGGGCGCCTCCTCGGCGGGCGCCTCGTCCGCCGGCGCCTCCGCGGCCGGCGCGCTCGCGCCATTGCCGCTGGCGATCTCCGCCAACACGGCGCCGACCTGCACGGTGTCGCCCTCGGCGGCGTGGATCTTCACCACGGTTCCCGCCGCCGGGGCGGGGACCTCGGCGTCGACCTTGTCGGTCGAGACCTCGACGAGCGTCTCGTCCGCTTCGACCGTGTCGCCCTCCTGCTTGTGCCACTCGAGGACCGTTCCCTCGGTCACCGACTCGCCCATCGCGGGGAGCGTCACTTGGATGGTCGTGTTGACCGCCATGCGTTCGGCCTCTCAGCCTATCGAGGAGGGGCGCACGAGGCGCCCTCTTCTGCCGTCTTGCAACATCACCTGCGCGTCCGGAGGTTCCGCGCGACCGCGGTGCTCCGCTTCAGCACCGTGTTGCCGGTGAACCTGATGGTGAACCTGAGGGTCCCGCTGCGGGTGAACCGCCGCCTCGTGGCGAAGGTCACGGTGCTGGCGAACGAGCACGCCCTCGTGACCCCCGCGCGCCGCGTGCTGATCGTCCTCCCGCCCGCCTTGACCTGGATCGAGACGACGCCGTCCAGGCAGCCGACGGCGGGCGACACCGCGGCCGGGAGCGTCAGCCGGCCCGTGGTGCGGAAGCGGAACGGCGCCCGGGTGTCGCGCCCGGGCGTCACGCGGCCGGTGATCGTCGGCGTGAAGCGGTCGACGAGGAACGTCCGCGTCGCCGACGCGGTCTGCTGCGACGTGTCGACCGCGATCGCGACCAGCGTGTTGCGCCCGACGTCCTCGCCGCGCGGCGCGTACGAGCACGTGTACGGCGCCGCGCTGTCGGCGCACACGATGCGGTCGTCGTCGAGGAAGAGCACCTGGGCGACGCCGCGGTCGTCGGTCGCCGTCGCGCTCATGGTCGTGGGGGCCGCGGTGCCGAGCAGCGCGCCGGCGGCCGGCCCGTCGAGCTGGATCGCGGGCGGCCGGTCCTCGTTGGCGTTGCCGACCTCGGCGACGCTCACGTTCTCGCACTCCTGGAGCGTGTCGAGCGAGTCGACCTCGACGGTGTCGGTGCCGCCGCCGCAGTTGACGAAGTCGGCGTAGGCGTCGCGGGCGCGGATCGTGTCGTCGTCGTCGCCGCCGCCGAGCACGTCGTTGCCGAGGCCGCCGTCGATCGTGTCCGTCCCTCCGCCCCCGAAGATCGAGTTGGCGCCGGCGTTGCCGGTGAGGGTGTCGCCCTGGCTCGGCAGGGTCGGGCTGAACGTCGGGAACTCCGCGTCGATCGCCTCGATGTCCGCGTGGACGTTGTCGTTCTCGCCGGTGCCGCCCGAGTGGCGGTCGCCGGCGGCGTCGTCGATGCTGACCGCGATGGGCGGCGGCGAGCCCATGATCACCGGCCCCGTCGCGGTGTCGTAGCCGGAGCCGCCGGTGACGTCGTCGTTGCCCGGGTCGCCGACGAGGAGGTCGTCCCCGGCGTCGCCGCGCACGAGGTCGTTGCCGTCGGCGCCGAGCATGACGTCGTCGCCGTCGCCGCCGTTGAGGACGTCCTCGCCCTCGTCGCCGATCACGCGGTCCCCGCCGGGGCCACCGTCGATCGTGTCGTTCTCGGCCCCGCCCTCCGCGTCGTCGACGCCGGCGCCGGTGGCGATCGTGTCGGCGCCGCCGTCGCCGAAGATCACGTCGCGCTCCTCGCCGCCCGTGAGCTTGTCGTCGCCGCCGTTGCCGAAGATGGTGGCGCCGCCCGGCCCGACGCCGATCGTGTCGGCGGCGTCGCCGCCGTCGAGCGCGTCGTAGCCGGCGCCGCCGTCGATCGTCATCGGGATGTCGGTGACGGGGGCTCCGTTGAGGACGTCGTTGCCGCCGCTGCCGTTGGCGACGATCCGCGTGACGCCGGAGCACGTGTAGTCGGCGCCCGCCGTGTTCTGCGTGCAGCCGCTCGCCGTGATGGGATCGGTGTCGTCGACCGTGTCGCGCACGACCTGCACCTCGTTCGGCGCGGTGCGCGTGAACGTGACGTCGTTGTCGGCGTCGGTGCCGGCGTAGGTCAACGTGCCGTCGGCGTTGGTGAGCTGGGCGGCCGACGCGGCGGCGGCGGGCAGGGCGAGGATGGCGAGGATCGTCGCCGCCGCCAGGAGCAGGCGGGGGGTGGACATGACGCGGCACGCTACCCGCCTCGGGATTCCGTCGTCACCGGTTGATTTCGGGTCAGTGGGTCTGCTACCAACCACGGCCCCGAGGGGTACTGCCCCGCCCCGACCCCAGGAGACGGTCTCTTGACTTCCACCCCCACGCGGCTGCTCGCGCTCGCCGTCGCCGTCCTCGCGAGCCTCGCGCTCGCGCCCGCCGCCGTCGCGTCGACGCTGGGCTACACCGGCAGCACGATCGTCTACGACGACGCGAGCGGGTCGGAGGTCAACGACCTCACGGTCACGCGGGACACCGACTCCATGAACTTCGTCGACGCCGCCGGCCTGGAGATCGTGGAGGGCGCCGGCTGCACGAACCCGGACAACAACAACACCGCGGAGTGCGCGCTCCTGAGCAACGACTTCGTCAACCTCCAGGTGACCCTCGACGGCGGCGAGGACCGTGCGGATCTCAGCGCCATCTTCCTGACCTACGTCGCGACGTTCGACGGGGGGCCGGGCAACGACCCGGAGCTCATCGGCTCGCCCGGCGTCGACATGATCGACGGCGGGGCGGGCAACGACACGATCGACGGGGGCGACGGCCCCGACGTCATCGACGGCGACACCGGCACCGACACCCTCCGCGGGCAGGCCGGGGGCGACACCCTCGGCGGCGGCGACGACGCCGACGACCTCCAGGGCGGCGAAGGCGACGACGACCTGCGGGGTGGCGGGGGCGCCGACACGCTGGCCGGCGGCGGCAACACCCCGTTCGACTGCGGCGACGTCGCCCGGTACACGGAGAAGACGAACAACCTCACCGTCTCGGTCGACGGCGTCGCGAACGACGACACCGGCGACGGCGACGTGATCGGCGCGGACATCGAGAGCGTCGACGGCGGCAGCGGCGCCGACACGCTGACGGGCAACGACGCCGCGAACTGCCTCACCGGGCGGGAGGGCGACGACACGCTCAACGGGCGCGCGGGCGACGACACCCTCCGCGACAACGCGGGCAAGGACACCCTCAACGGCGACGGCGGCGACGACGAGCTCATCGGGCGAGGGGACCAGGCCGATGCCGGCGACGTCTTCAACGGTGGCGACGGCGTCGACAGCCTCGGCCTGACGGCCGGGCAGTGCGACCCGGTAACGGCTGTCTGCGCCCGCACCGACACGACGATCACCCTCGACGGCCAGCCGAACGACGGCCGCCCGGGCGAGAACGACAACGCGGGCGCCGACGTCGAGGACGTCACGATCAGAGACCTGAGCGCTCCGGACAGCAGCGGCGCGAACGTCACCGGCAACGCGGCGTTCAACGTCATCACCGCCGACGAGGGCCCCGACACGATCGATCCGGGATCCGGCAGCGACGCGGTCTACGGCGAGGACGGCGACGACACGCTGAACACGCGCGACGGCCACTCCGACCGCGCCGACTGCGGCGCGGGCAACGACACCGCGAACGTCGACCAGCTCGACGTCGTCGTCGGCTGCGAGGTCGTCAACCGCGAGGACCGGCCGGTGGCGCTGGAGGACCGGCCGCCGACCGTCGCGTTCACGGCGCCGGGCGCCGGCGCCACGATCGCCGCGAACACGCCGACCGCGCTGACGGCGACGGCCGGGGACGACCGCGGCGTCGCCCGCGTCCTCTTCATGGACGACGACCGCGTGGTGTGCACGGACACGGCGGCGCCGTACGACTGCGCCTACCAGCCGCGGGCGGAGGACGTGAACCGCAACACGCTCACGGCGGTGGCGGTCGACACCTCGGAGCAGGCGGCGTTCGCGACGCGGACGGTGGTCGTCCCGCGCTTCACCGCGACGCGCCTCACGGCGAGCACGAGGCCGCGGCGCGATCGCCGCCGGCCGTTCCGGTTCACCACCAGCGGGCGGCTGGCGCTGCCCGCGGGGGTCAACCGGGCGCTGGCCTGCAACGGCACGGTGAGCATCCAGGTCAAGACGGCGGGGACCACGATCTCGACGCGCCGGACCCGGCTCTCGAGGACGTGCAGCTTCCGCTCGCGCGTGATCTTCCGCGTCCCGCGGCGGCTCGTGCGGCGCAGGCTCCAGGTCACGGCCCGGTTCACCGGCAACTCGGTGGTCAAGCCGGTCACCGCGAGGCCGCACGCGGTCCGGACCTCGTAGGCCGTCCTCAGGCAGCGCGGCGGCGTCGCTCCTCGAGCACGAACGCCGCGCTGCCGAAGAACGGCCCGACGCCGCCGAGCACGACCACCGCGAGCGCGACCCGCAGCGGCAGGACGCGCGCGCGCACCGCCGCGAGGCAGGCGAGGCTCATCGCGATCCACCCGACGCCGTGCATCCAGCCGAGCGCGAGCGTGTCGGAGTCGGTGAACGCGGCGACGAGGAGCGCCGCGTAGACGGCGGAGTGCGTGAACGACGCGTACTTCAGGGCGCGGAACGCGCTCACGCGAGCAGCGTCGCCATGCGCCGCAGCGGCTCGTCGGCCTCGGCGGGCCAGTCCGCGGGATCGGGCGGCCACCACGCGTGGTCGTCGTGCTCGTGGTCCGGCGTGACCTCGGCGCCCGCGGGCAGCCACGCCTGCCCGACGAACATGAACATGCCGTGCGGCAGGCGGACGAGCGCCTCGCCCTGCGCGCGCTCCGCGGTGACCGACCACTCCTCGGCCAGCTCGCGCAGGAGCGTGTCGGCCGGGCATTCGCCGACGTCGACGGCGCCGCCGGCCCCGAGCGCCCAGCGGCCGGCCCACGACGACAGCCACGCCGCGCGGCGCCCCGCGAGCCACCGGCCCTCGCCGTCGCGGATGACGCAGAGGCTCGAGACCGAGCCGCTCGCGTCGCCCGGGACGAGGCGCAGCGCCCAGCGCACGGGCTGGAGCTCGAGGCGCAGTCGCCCGTCGGCCTCCTCGTAGCTGACCAGCCGCGCCGCCAGGCCGTCGTGGCTCGGGGAGCCGCCGTCGCGCAGCGCGGTGATCGCGTCGTCCGCGGCGGCGGCGCGCTCGCTGCCGGGCTCGAAGTGCTCGTCGCGCCAGACGCACTCGATCCATTCCAGCGGCCAGGGGCCGCGGGCGAGCAGGGCGGGGCGGTCGGGCATCGCGTGACAAGGTAGGGGCCATGCGCGCACGCAAGCACTGGGGGTGGGGGTTCGCCGACGAGCAGCCGTCGCTCGACGAGCTGGGCGCCGCGGCGGCCGGGATCGCCGAGGTCTTCGGGTTCGGCTCGCGCGACGTCGAGGCGCCCGTGCCGCTGGAAGCCGCGACGCTGCCCGAGCCGCGGATCGCGCCCCCGCCGGGCGGCGACACGTCCGCGTACGCGCGCGCGACGCACGCGTGGGGGAAGTCGTACAGCGACGTGGTGCGCGGCTTCCGCGGGCGGTTCGACCACGCGCCGGACGCCGTGCTGTACCCGGCCGACGAGCGGGAGGTCGAGGCCGCGCTCGAGTGGGCGGCCGGCGAGGGCGTCGCGGTCATCCCGTTCGGCGGCGGGACGAGCGTCGTCGGCGGCGTGACGCCGATGGTCGACCGGCCGGCGGTGTCGCTCGACCTCGGGCGGCTCGACCGCGTGCTCGAGGTCGATCCTGTCTCCCGCTCGGCGCGGATCCAGGCGGGCGCGCTCGGGCCCGCGCTCGAGGCGCAGCTCGCCGAGCACGGCATGACCCTGCGCCACTTCCCGCAGTCGTTCGAGTTCTCGACGCTCGGCGGGTGGGTCGCGACCCGCGCCGGCGGGCACTTCGCGACGGTCGAGACGCACATCGACGACCTCGTGGAGAGCGTGCGGGCCGTGACGCCCGCCGGGGTCTGGTCGTCGCGGCGGCTGCCGGGCTCGGGCGCGGGCCCGTCGCCCGACCGGCTCCTGATCGGCAGCGAGGGGACGCTCGGCGTCATCACCGAGGCGTGGGTGCGCGTGCGCCCGCGGCCCGTCCACCGGCGCTCGGCCGGCGTCGCGTTCGCGACCTTCGAGGGCGGGGCCGAGGCGGTGCGCGCCCTGAGCCAGTCGGGCCTGAACCCGAGCAACTGCCGGCTCATCGACCCGCTCGAGGCGCGCTACACCGGCACCGGCGACGGGTCGAGCGCGATGCTCGTGCTCGGCTTCGAGTCGGCCGATCATCCCGTCGACGCGCCGATGGAGCGGGCGCTCGAGATCGTGCGCGAGCACGGCGGGGACGCCGAGGAGCGCGACTCCGGCGGCGCCGTCGGCTCGTGGCGGACGGCCTTCCTCCGCGCGCCGTACTTCCGCGACACGTTCGTGGCGTGCGGCGTCATGTCGGACACCTTCGAGACGTCGATCACGTGGGAGCGCTTCGGCGCGTTCCACGAGCAGGTGCTCGCCGCGGCGCGCGAGGCCGCGGGCGAGCGGGCGCACGTCTCCTGCCGGTTCACCCACGTCTATCCGAACGGGCCGGCGCCGTACTACACGGTGATCGCGCCGGCGCGGCGGGGCGAGGAGGTCGAGCAGTGGGCGGCGATCAAGGCCGCCGCGTCGGACGCCGTCATCGCCGCGGGCGGCACGATCACCCACCACCACGCGGTGGGACGCGACCACCGGCCGTGGTACGACCGCCAGCGCCCCGACCCGTTCGCCGCGGCCCTCGCGGGGGCGAAGGCCGCGGTCGATCCGCGAGGGATCCTCAACCCGGGCGTGCTGATCGACGCGTGAGGGCGGGCGAGCGGCCGCGCGGCGCGCCCTATCGCCGACGCTTCAGCGTCGCCGCCTTGCGCACCGTCCTCACCGCGCCGCTCGGCGCGCGGACCGCCGCGACGACACGCACCGCGAGCCTCCCACGGCGCCTCAGCGCCCGGCGCCCGGCCCTCGAGAGCCTCACGCGCACGGTCCTCGTGGCGCCCGCGCCGAGCGTGAGCGTCGTGCGGCCCAACCGCGCCGCCGCACGCGGGATCGCGCCCGTCGAGCGCACCGCTACGGCGCCGCCGACCGCGAACGCGTTGCGGTTGCGGATCCGCAGGGCGACGCGCCCTCGCCGATCGAGCGCGATGGCGCCGAGCGTCACCAGCGTGTCGGCGCCGAACGTGGGCGGCGTGAGCGGCGGTGGGACGATGCCCGGCACGAGCGGTGGCGGCGCGCCCCCGCCCGGTGGGGTCGTCGGCGGCGGGCTCGGGAGCGGGTCGGGCGGCGGGGCCTGGAACTCGCGGAACCCCATGTCCCGGATCGCGGTGTGGTTGCGGTCGCCGTCGTTCACGCGCGGGTTGCCGACCATGTCGACGGCGGGCCCGCCCGCCGCGGGATCGCCGGCGTCGATCAGCGGCGAGTCGCTCGCGAGGCTGAGGTCGGCCGGTCCGACGAACCGCGGGTCGACGTCGAGGTTGCCCGGCCCGAGGATCGCGGCCCCGTGACCGTTGTCACCGTTCGCGCCGACCGTGAAGTCCGAGTAGCGGATCGTGACGTTCGCCTCGCCGTCGGGGCCGCTCTCCGGCGCGCTGCGCTTGTAGGCCGACGTGAACCCCCGCAGGATCGAGTTCGTGATCGTCACGGACGCGTCGCCCGCGCTTCCCGCCAAGACCGTCGCGCCGACGACCACGTGGTTCCCGGGGCCGCCGGGGACCACCGTGACGTGGTCGGCGGCGATCCTTGACTCGCCGGCGCCGCCCGCGAGCGCGCCGAAGGCGGCGACCCCCTTCGTGATCAGCAGCGAGTTCTCGACCGCGACCCCCGCGCCGTTGGTCGCGGAGACGACGACGCCACCCGTCGAGCTGAGGACCGAGCGGCGGACCGTCACCGGCGCCGTGGCCGCCACGGAGCTGACGGCGGCGTCCGCCGCGACCGACGAGAACTCGACGAGGTTCGCGCCTTCGTTCCCGCTGGCGCGGAAGCCCAGATCGAACGACCCCGCGCCGGCGGAGTCGACGACGCCGGCGCGGAACGTGACGCCGGTGGCCCCGAGGGCGAGGGCGTTGCCGGGGTTGGCGCTGCGGACGCGCACGCGCTCGAACAGGTCGCCGCTCGCCGTGATGCCGGTGCCGTCCGCGTCGAAGCTCGCCGGGACGAGGACCATGAGGTCGCGCAGCGTCGCGGTCCCGGTGCCGAACGAGCCGGTGTAGAGCACCATGCCGGCACCGCTTCCCGACGACGTGAGCACGGTGCCGCCCGGCGCGTTGCCCTCGCCGCGGACCTCGATCGGGTCGGAGCCGTTGACGGTGAAGAAGCCCGTCGAGGTGAACGTCTCGTTGTCGAGCAGCGCGACGTCGGCCTGGCCGTCGGAGCGGTGCCCGCCGGCCAGCACCTGCGACTGGAGGTTCGGGTTCGTCACGGCGGTCGCGCCCGGCGGGCAGACGTCCGGTCCCGCGACGCAGAAGGTCGTCGCCTCCGCGGCCGGCACGACGAGGGCGAGGGTGGCGGTGGCGACGAGCGCGAGGCGGAGCATTACGGCGAGTCTCGTCACCCGGGACGGCGAGCGGGAGGAATTCAGCGGGAACGGCAGCAGGCGCCTACGAAAGCGCGGCGGACGCCCCTTCTCCAGCGGAAACCGCTGCGTGCGCCGCGGGTTCGTCGCGGTGGGAAAACCGTTGCGGCCGCGACCCCGGCCGCCCGCGGCGTGTTTCCTTTCACGCCGATGCGCCTCGCCGTCGCGACCGTGGTCGCCCTCCTCGCCTGCGCCGCCCCCGCGGCCGCCGACCGCTTCGACCTGCCACCGCCCGGGATGCCGGGCGACCGCGCGTGCGAGGCGCC
>DASZDF010000047.1:0-6345 GCA_035942275.1 Solirubrobacteraceae bacterium
GAGCTCAACGGCGACGACCCCAGCGCGCTCGGCGCCGAGGTCGCGGCCCGGCTCCTGGCGGCGGGCGCCGAGGGGCTGCTGCGGCCGTGAGCGGGTTCGTCTACCTCGTCGGCACCGGGCCGGGCGACCCCGGGCTGCTCACCGCGCGGGCGCTCGAGGTGCTCGGCCGCGCCGACGTCGTCCTGCACGACAAGCTCATCCCGCGCGAGGCGCTCGACGCCGCGCCCCCGGCGGCGGAGCTGATCGACGTGGGGAAGGTCGGCGGCGGGCCGCAGGTCCCGCAGGAGGAGACGGAGCGGCTGATCCTCGAGCACGCGCGCGCCGGGCGGACCGTCGTGCGGCTGAAGGGCGGCGACCCGTTCGTCTTCGGCCGCGGCGGCGAGGAGGCGCAGCGGCTGCGCGAGGCGGGGATCGGCTTCGAGGTCGTTCCCGGCGTCACCGCCGGCATCGCGGCTCCCGCGTACGCGGGGATCCCGGTCACGTTCCGCGGCGCCGCGAGCGCGGTCGCGTTCGTCACCGGCCACGAGGATCCCGCCAAGCCGGAGACCGCCATCGACTGGGAGGCGCTCGCCCGCTTCCCCGGGACGCTCGTCTTCTACATGGGCGTCCGCCAGCTCCCGCGCATCGCCGAGCAGCTCATCGCCGCGGGCCGACCGCCCGACCAGCCCGCCGCGATCGTGCAGGAGGGGACGCTCCCGTCCCAGCGGAGCGTCGTGTCGACGCTCGCCCGGCTCCCGGCGGACGCGGAGGGGGTGAAGGCGCCCGCCGTGACGGTCATCGGCGAGGTCGCCGCGCTGCGCGACGAGCTCGCGTGGTTCGAGCGGCGGCCGCTCAGCGGGCGGCGCGTCGTCGTCACGCGCGCCCGCGCGCAGGCGAGCGCGCTCGCCGGGCGGCTGCGGGAGCTCGGGGCCACGGTCGTCGAGGCGCCCGCGATCCGGATCGAGCCGCTGCCGGTCACCGTCCCCGACGTCACGACGTTCGACCTGCTCTGCGTCACGAGCCCGAACGGCGCGCAGCGGCTGCTCGAGGAGGTCCGCGACGCGCGGGCGCTCGCCGGCCCGACGATCGCCGCGATCGGCCCGGGAACCGCGCGCGCCCTGCGCGCCGGGGGGATCGACCCCGACGTCGTGCCGGAGCGCTCGGTCGCGGAGGGGCTCGTCGAGGCGCTCGCCGACGTCCCGGTCGAGCGCGCGCTGATCGCGCGGGCGGAGGAGGCGCGGGACGTGCTCGAGACCGCGCTGCGCGACCGCAGCGCGCACGTCGAGGTCCTCGCGCTCTACCGCACGGTCGCCGAGCCGCTCGACGACGACGCCCGCGAGGCCGCGCTGGCGGCCGACTACGCGACGTTCACGTCCGCCTCCAGCGTCCGCCACTTCCTCACCGCGGTCGGCGGCTCGCTCGACGGCGGCCCGCGCACCGTCTCCATCGGCCCCGCGACGAGCGCGGAGCTGCGCGCTCACGGCATCGAGCCCGACGTCGAGGCCGAGGTCCACACGCCCGACGGCCTGGTCGCCGCGCTCCTCGCGGACTAGGCTCGCGCGGGCATGCCGGTCAAGCCGCATCCGCCGCGCGTCGACGCGTTCACGCGAACCGTCTCGCGCCTCGTGGCGACGCGCCCCGGCGCGTGGTTCTTCACGCACGTCTCGATGCGCATCGACCGCAGGCTGATCCCGCTCACGCGCGGGCGGGTCCGGATGACCCTCGGGATGCCGAGCGCCCTCCTCACGCACACGGGCGCGAAGAGCGGGCTGGAGCGCACGACCCCGATCCTCTACTTCAGCGACGGCGACGACGTGGTGCTGGTGGCGTCGAACGGGGGCCAGCCCCGGCACCCGGGCTGGCTGCACAACCTGCGCGTGCACCCCGAGGTCCAGCTCTCGACCGACGGGCGCCCCGAGCCCTACGTCGCGCGCGAGGCCGACGGCGCCGAGCGGGCGCGCCTGTGGCGCGCCGCGTGCGAGATGTACCCCGGCTTCGGGATCTACCAGGACCGCGCGACGACCCGCCAGATCCCGGTCGTCGTCTGCTCGCCGAGGCGCTAGCCGCCGCTGTACGGGTCGTCGCCCTCGGTCGGGATCCCCGGCATGGCGTCGGCGCCCTCGCCGCTCTCCTCGTCGCCGGGCCCGAGGGGCTCGGGCTCAGGGTCGTCCTCGCCGGCGGGCATCCCCGTCGGCATGTCGTTCGGCGCCGCGCCCGGCTGCGGCTCGTCGGCTAGGGGGGCGTCGTCTCGTTCCATGCCCCGCGCCTACCCTTCGGGGCCGTGCTGGTCACCCTGCTCACCGACTACGGCGTCGAGGACGACTTCGTCGGCGTCTGCCACGCCGTGATCGCGGGCATCGCGCCGGAGGCGCGCGTCGTCGACCTCGCGCACGGGATCCCGCGCCACGACGTGCGGACGGGCGCGCTCGTCCTGCGCCGCGCCCTGCCCTACGCGCCGGCGGGCGTGCACATCGCGGTCGTCGACCCCGAGGTCGGCGGGAGGCGGCGGGCGATCGCGCTGCGGACGGTCGACGAGGAGCGCCTGCTCGTGGGTCCCGACAACGGGCTGCTGCTGCCGGCCGCCGAGCGGTTCGGTGGCGTCGCGCAGGCGGTCGAGATCAGCACGTCGCCCTGCCGCCTGACCCCGGTCTCCGCGACCTTCCACGGTCGCGACCTCTTCGCGCCGGTCAGCGCGCACCTCGCTTCCGGCGTCGACCTCGGCGAGACCGGCGAGCCGCTCGAGCCGGACGAGCTGATCGGCCTCGACCTGCCGACGGCGCGGCTCGAGGGCGAGGAGGTCGTGGCGCACGTCCTCGCGATCGACCGCTACGGGAACGTGACCCTCGACGCCGAGCACGTCCTCCTCGCGCGCAGCGGGCTGCGGCTCGGCCAGCCCGTCGTCGTCGAGGCCGGCGGGCGCGAGCACACCGCCGTCTACACGCACGCCTTCACCGACGTCGCGCCCGGCGAGCTGCTGCTCTACGAGGACGCGTACCGGACGCTCGCGCTCGCGGTCAACCGCGGCTCGGCGGCGGACCGCCTCGCGGCGTCGCTCGACGCCGAGCTGCGCGTGCTCCCGGCGTGACGCGCCTCGGCACGCCGCGGCTGCACCTGCGGTCGACGGACTCGACGAGCACCCGCGCCCGCGAGCTCGCGCTGGCCGGCGCCCCGCACGGGACGCTCGTCACCGCCGCGGAGCAGTCCGCCGGCCGGGGGCGCCAGGGGCGGACGTGGAGCGCGCCGCCCGGACGCTCGCTGCTCATGTCGCTCGTCCTGCGCGAGCCGCCGACGCTGCTGCCGCTCGCCGCCGCGGTCGCCGTTGCCGAGATCTGCGGGCCGGACGCCGCGATCAAGTGGCCGAACGACGTCCTGATCGGGGGACGGAAGGCGGCCGGGATCCTCGTCGAGGGCCGGCCGTTCGAGGGATGGGCGGTACTGGGGATCGGGCTGAACGTCGCGGTGCGCCCCGAGGATCTCCCGGAGGAGCTGCGCGCGACCGCGACCGGTCTCGGGGGGGAGCCGGCGGACGTCGAGCCCGCGCTCGCCCGGCTGCTCGCGGCGCTGGAGCGGCGCCTGGCCGAGGACGCCGAGACGACGCTCGAGGCGTGGCGCGAGCGCGACGCGCTGCTCGGCCGCGAGATCGCGTGGAGCGGCGGGACCGGCGTCGCGTCGGGGGTCGACGGCGCCGGCAAGCTCGTCGTCGCGCTGCCGGACGGCGGCAAGACCTCGCTCGGCGCCGGCGAGGTTCACCTCGGCCCGGCGCGCAACTTGACGAGCGAGTAGCGGTTGAGGAGTCCATGCGGACTCGACTCACGGTCATGGCCACGCTCGCGTTCCTCGCCCTCGCCGCGCTCGCGTGGGCGGCGGAGATCGACGGCACCCCCGGCAACGACACGCTGACCGGGACCGCGGCGCGCGACGTCGTGCAGGCGCTCGGCGGCGACGACACCGTCCGCGGCGGCGATGGCGACGACCTGATCGAGGGCGGCCACGGCAACGACCAGCTGTTCGGCGAGGACGGCGACGACGAGATCCGCGACGACTCGTGCCCCGCGCCGCCCGAGCGGTGCTTCCAGGGCGAGGACACGATGAGCGGCGGCGACGGCAACGACCGGATCTTCGTCACCGGCTTCGGCGACGGGCAGGTCGGCGACTCGTTGAGCGGCGGCTCCGGCGACGACCGGCTCGTCGGCGCGAGCGGCGACGACGACCTCGGCGGCGGCCTGGGCAACGACGAGCTCGCCGGCAACGCCGGGCAGGACACGATCTCGGGCGGGCCGGGCGACGACGACGTCGACGGCGGCTCCGGCCCGCGCGGCTTCGAGTCGCCGACGAACGCGAACGACGTGCTCAGCGGCGGCTCCGGACGCGACGACCTCGACGGCCGCGCCGGGAACGACACGCTCAACGGCGGCGCGGGCACCGACGTCGTGGAGGGCGACGCCGGCAACGACAAGCTGAACGCGCGCGACGGCGCGCGCGACCGCGTCGACTGCGGCGCCGGGACGCGCGACAGCGCCGTCGTCGACCGCCGCGACCGGGTCATCGGATGCGAGTTCGTCCGGCGGCGCTAGGCGTCGCGCTCGCGGCCGCGCTGGCGGCCGCGCCCGTCTGGGCGGCCGAGCCGCGCCAGCCAGCGACGCCGGCGGAGATCGTGGAGTACCGCGAGTCCGGCGAGTGGGACGCCGACCTCGACACGGTCACCGCCGGCGCCCGCGCCTACCTCGCCGACCACCTCGACGAGCCCCGTCCGGCGATCGTGCTCGACGTCGACGACACGTCGCTCTCGAACTACGACTGCCTGCGCGCCGCCGACTTCGACCGCCGCGCGGCGGGCGACGCCTGCGCGATGAGCGGCTCGCTCCCGGCGATCCGCCAGACGCTCGAGCTGTTCCGCTACGCGCGGTCGGAGCGCGTGGCGGTGTTCTTCATCAGCGGCCGCCGCGAGCGCCAGCGCGGTGCGACGATCGCGAACCTGCGCTCGGCGGGCTACCGCGGGCTCTGGACGCTGCACCTGCGGCCCAACCGCCAGCCCCGCTCGCAGCGGGCGGGCTGGAAGGCGCGCGTCCGCCGCTCCCTCGTCCGCCGCGGCTACCGGATCGTCGTGAACGTCGGCGACCAGCGCAGCGACCTCACCGGCGGCTCCGCGCTGCGCGGGTTCAAGCTGCCGAACCCGATGTACACGATCCCGGTCGCCTAGCAGGAGTCGGCGACCGCGACCACGCGCGACCAGTCGCGCCTGCGGGCCGCGTCGCGCGGGATCCGGAACTGGATCGCGCCGCCGTCGAGGAAGAGGAAGCCGAGCGGCTCGTCCCAGCTCAGGTGGAGGAGCAGGAACGTGTCGTCCTCAGGCTCGTGGCCTTGGACGCCGGTCGCGAGCCCGCCGACGAAATGCACACCGCCGAGCGAGCGGCCGTCGTCAGGCGGCCGCCAGCCCGACTTCACCAGCGCTTCCTCGGTGCGAGGCGTGTCGTCGGGGCCCGTCCAGGGCTCGTCGTCGATCTCGTACGGCTCGGCGGCCGAGGCGGCGTGAAGCTCGTCCTCGTCCAGGTCTTCCACGTCGTCGCTCGCGAGGCCGCGTGCGTGCACCTCCGCGAGCGCGTCGAACGCCTCGTCGAAGCGCTCTCGGTCGACCCCGGCCGTGTCGGGCGCCCACGCGGGCAGCGTCGGGACCGCTCGCGTAGTCACGGGCCGGCGGCGCAGCACGTTGTTGGCGTCGGCGAGCAGGTCGTCGGGCTCCGTCGCCGGGACCGGATCGTCGACGACGAAGACGCGCGCGAGGTCGCCCTCGGCGTTGCCGGACTCGTCGATCAACCCCTCGATGTTCTCGTTCGCGATGTCCGCGAACGTGAGCAGCCATCCGGAGCGCGGCAGGAGGTCGCGCTCGTCGAAGTCCCCGAGCTCGCCGAGGTCGAGGCCGGCGAGGAACGTCAGCGGGCGACCGCGGCGGTCACGGGGCCACTCGGCGCCGGCGGGAAGCAGCGCAGGACCACCGAGGCGACTGCGCGGCGCAGGGGCACCCTCTGCCGACGGCATGAGCTGGAGCGCTGTGCGCGTCAGCGCGGCGATGTCGAGGTCGTCGAGCGCGCCGCCCACGGCTAGGCGGCGGACTGCTCGCCGCCGTCGCCCGCGGGCGGCTTGGCGGTGGTACGGCGGCGACGCGGCTTCGCGGGCTCGTCGGTGTCGACGGCCGCGAGCGGAGCGGGCTCCGCGGGGTCGGCCGCGGGCTTGCGGCGCGGGGCGCGCCGCTTGGGCTTGGGCGGCGCGTCGCCGTCGGCGGACGGAGCGGGAGCGTCGGCGGCGGGCTTGCCGTGCGCGGCGAGCACCGCGTTCGCGGCGGCCTCGACGGCGGCGGCAGCCTCCTCC
>DASZDF010000048.1:0-3754 GCA_035942275.1 Solirubrobacteraceae bacterium
CCAGTGGCGCGCGAGCTTCTGGACCGTCGCCAGCGGCACGCCCTGCGAGTCGTCGGCGACCGTCTCCTTCTCGGGCCAGTTCGTGGCCTCGATGCGCCGCCGGAGGTCGTCGAGGGCCTCGTCGGGGACGTCGACGCGGAAGGGACGGATCGCGGTGCTGCCCGCGGACGTTTCCACCGTGACGGCCATGTGGGTCCTCCTTGCGAGACGGGGTCGAGCGACGCGGCCAAGCCTGCGCGGTGTCGCGGACCCGTCGCGCCCGTGTACCCCCTGGGCAGCGGGACGCCAGGGAGTCATCCCGGGTGTGCCCGGGCGCGACGCGGCATCCGTCGCGCGAATCTCATCGCGTGTTCGTCGAGCGATCGGATCGGGCAACGGGCTCCGCCGAGACGCGCCACCTCGCGTGGATGCTCCTCTACGACGCGTCCGGCAGCGAGACGCTCGCGAACGACTGGTGCGACTCGTTCGCGGAGGAGGTCGTCGAACGGCTCCCGCAGGACGGCTCCGCCCTCGCGCGCGACGAGATCACGGCGTGGCTCGAGAGCTCCCCGTGACGGGCCAGTGTCCGCGACCCGCGCGGGCACTGGTGCGATCGCGGTCGCAACGGCGAGAGGGTCGGACGCATGACAAGCGCACCGGTTCGCACCCCTCCGTTCACGCCGCGGCGCCGACCCACTCCCGCGCGGCACCTCCCGACGCTCGAGGACATCGGCGACGAGTCCCTCGGCCTGGTGACCATGCCGGTCATCATCCCCACCATCGCCCCGGGCTTCCTGCTCTGCGTGCCGGGACTCGTGTTCGTGCTGTTCCCCGTCATCGTGCTCGCCGTCGCGGCGGCCGCGGGCGCGCTGGCCGTGGCGGCCGCGGCCGGGGCCGTAGCCGTCCCGCTGCTCGTCGCGCGCATGCTTGCCCTTCGCGCGGCGCACGTCCTGGCCGCGGGCGCGCACCGGGTCCGCGCGCGACGGATCAGCTCGACGTCCGAGCTCCATCCCGCGCTTCGCGGGCACTGATCGGCTCGCGCAACGCGGCATCGGCCGCCGGCCGGGGGTGCTGATCGCCGGCGGCCGGGTCGGTGATCAGGAGCGCCCCGCGGCCACGCGTGACGAAGCTGACCGACCAGCGGATGAAGACGAGGACGCGGTTCTGGAACCCCACCAGGTACCAGAGATGCACGAGGAGCCAGGTCAGCCATGCGACGAGGCCGCTCAGGTGGATGCGCTTGATGTCGGCGACGGCCGCGGCCCGGCCGATCGTCGCGAGGTTCCCCTTGTCGTGGTAGCGGAAGGGCGGGCTCTCCCGCCCGCGCAGCCGCGCGCGCACGACGCGCGCCGCGTAGCGCCCCTGCTGCATCGCGACCGGCGCCACGCCGGGAAGCGCGACCGCGCTGCCGTCGGCCCCGCGTACGCGGACCATGTCCCCGATCGCGAACACCTCCGGGCGCCCGGGGAGCGTCAGGTCGGGCTCGACCGTCACGCGGCCGGCGCGGTCGCGCTCGGCGCCGGTGAGCTCGGCCAGCGTGCCGGCGAGGCCCGAGGCCGTGACCCCCGCCGCCCACACGACCGCGCGGGCGGCGATCCGCTCGCGTCCACCGTCGCGCCCGTCGAGCGTGACCCCCTCCTCGTCGATGCCGGTCACGGTGCGGCCGGTCAGCACGGTCACGCCGAGCCGCGTCAGCGATCGCTCGGCCTTCCGTGACAGGGAGGGCGGGAACGTCGTCAGGACGCGATCGGCGGCCTCGACGAGCAGGATCCGGGCCTGGCGCGGGTCGGCGGAGCGGAAGTCGCGCCGGAGGGTGTCGCGCGCGAGCTCCGCGATCTGGCCCGCCATCTCGACGCCGGTCGGGCCGGCGCCGACGACGACGAACGTGAGCCACGCGGCGCGGCGAGCGGGATCGGGCTCCGCCTCGGCGGACTCGAACGCGCGGAGCAGCTTGCTGCGCACGACGAGCGCGCTCTCGAGCGACTTCACCTCGGCCGCGTGCTCGCGCCACTCCTCGTGGCCGAAGTACGAGTAGCGCGACCCGCCGCCGACGATCAGCGTGTCGTAGCCGAGCCGCTCCGGCGCGGGCACGCCGTCGACGGGGCTCAGTCGCAGCTCGCACCGCTCGAGGTCGAAGCCGGCGACCTCGGCCAGGACCACGCGGACGTTGCGGTTGCGCTTGAAGATCGAGCGCAGGGGGGCCGCGATCTCGCCGGGGGAGAGCGCCCCGGTCGCGACCTGATAGGTCAGCGGCTGGAAGAGGTGGAAGTTGCGCCGGTCGACGATCGTGATCTCGACGCGCTCGCGCCGGAGCGCGAGAGCGGCCGGCAGCCCGCCGAAGCCGCCACCGACCACCACCACCCGGTGCGGAGAGGCGACCTGCGTTTTGGTGTCGGCTGCCACGTGGTCGACGAAGCCGTCGGGCTCAGTCGCTCCAGTATCGCTGCTCGCGCCACGGGTCGCCGTGGTTGTGGTAGCCGTAGCCCTCCCAGAAGCCGGGCTCGTCCTCGGAGGTCAGGCGAAGCCCGCGCACCCACTTGGCGCTCTTCCAGAAGTAGAGGGCGGGCACGAGCAGACGCGCCGGGCCTCCGTGCTCCGGGTCGAGCGGCTCGCCCTCGTACTCGTACACGACCCACGCCCGGCCGTCGGTCACGTCGTCGAGCGCGAGGTTCGTCGTGTAGCCGCCGTCGCAGAACGCCGTGAGGTACGACGCCTCGGTCGTCACGGCGTCCAGCAGGGTGTCGATCGCCACGCCGGTCCACGTCGTGCCGAGCTTGGACCACTTCGTGACGCAGTGGATGTCGGCGGTCACCGCCTCCGACGGCAGCGCGCGCAGCTCGGCCCACGACCACGTCGACGGCGCGTCGACCTCGCCGGCGACCGTGAACGACCACTCCTCCAGCGGCGTGTGCGGCGTCGGCCCCGCGGAGAGGACGGGGAAGTCCGGCGTCAGGTACTGGCCGGGCGGGATGCGCGAAGGATCGGCGTCGGGGCGACGGCCCCGGAACCCGCGATTCACGATCGCCACGGCGGCCTCCTCGACGACGTCACGGCGCGGCCTCCACGTCGCGCTCGTCGAGCACGAAGGCGACCTCGTCGACGAAGCACCAGCTCCAGTCCTCGCCGGGCTCGACCGAGCGCATGATCGGGTGGCTGCGCGCGTGGGCGTGCTTCGTGGCATGGCGGTTCGGCGAGCTGTCGCAGCAGCCGATCCGGCCGCAGATCTGGCACATCCGCAGGTGGACCCACCACGCGCCGATCGCGAGGCAGTCCTGGCACCCCTCGATGCGCTCCGGTCGCTCGACCACGCGGATCTGGTCGACGTGCGTGCAGCTCTCGCTCATGTCCCGAGCGCCTCGAGCAGGCTCTTCGCGTCGTTCCCGCCGTGGTGCAGGACGCCGTCGACGAACAACGTGGGCGTCCCGCGCACCTGCCGCGACGTCAGCCCGCTGTCGACGTCGCGTCGGACGCGCGCGAGGACCACGCGCCCCGTGCGGTCCGCGTCGAACCTCGCGAGGTCGAGCCCGAGATCGGTCGCATAGGCGCGCAGGTTCTGGTCGGCGAGCGCGTTCTGCCGGCGGAACAGCACCTCGCTCATCTCCCAGAACCGCCCCTGGAGGGCGGCGGCCTCGGCCGCGACGGCGGCGGCGAGCGCGCTCGGATGGAGCCCCATCAGCGGGAAGTGCCGGAAGGCGAACCGCACGGCGCCGCCCAGCGCGCGCTCGACCCGCCCGATCTCGCGGTAGGCGAGACGCGAGTACGGGCACTCGTAGTC
>DASZDF010000049.1:0-12727 GCA_035942275.1 Solirubrobacteraceae bacterium
ACACGTACAGCGCGTCGGGCCGGCAACGGGAGGGGGCCTCGTCGCCTTCGGCACCCGAGACGCGGACGTGGGCTGGATTTCCACCGAATACCAACGATTTGACCGCCCACCCCCGCGAGGGCGGCGGCGTGCGCGGCGGCCCGCCGCCGCAAGTTCACGGCCGCGTTCTCGTTGGAACGCACATGAACCTGGGACCGAGGAAGCTTGCGACGGCGTTCCTGACGGGGACGCTCATGGTGTCGACCGCGTGGGCGGGGGCGTCGCTCGTGCCCGTCGGGGGCGACGACGTGCCCGAGCAGGACACGCACGCCGTGCTTCCTCAGGCCACCCCCGAGCCGGCAGAGCCGAGCGCGCCGCCCGCAAGCGACGAGAGCGCGGCCGCGGCCGAGCCGATCTCGCTGCCCGACCACACCTCGCTGGCGGAGGGGCAGGTCCTCGCCGGCGCGGCGAAGACCTCGATCGCGCCGCGGCCGCAGGACTACGGCGGCACGTGGGAGACGAGCCAGGCGAAGTGCGCGACGCTGAGCCCGAGCACCTTCCAGGCGCTCATGGACGATCCCGTCGAGACGAGCGACCACCTCGCCTCGACCGGGTCGCCCTGGCCGGAGAACCCGAACTGCATCTACATGGGCGGCTTCGGTCTCGGCCCGATGAACCCGGTGACCTCGTGGAACGAGGAGCTCGGCCTCTGGGTGCGCGCTGTCGCGCTGCGCGACCGTCAGGGCGACGACCTCGTACTCGTCGTCCTCGACGGCGAGGGCTGGTTCTGGGACTACGGCAAGAAGTGCGACGACTGCGGCATCAAGCAGCTCACCGCCCAGCTCGCGGCCGACGAGCAGCTCGGGCTGAAGGCGGAGAACGTCGTCTTCGCCGCGACCCACGCGCACTCCGCGCCCGACTTCATCGGCGGCTGGGGCTTCGTTCCGGACTGGTACATGGAGCAGGTCGCGGACACGATCAAGAGCACCGTCCGCGACGCCCTCGTCTCGATGCGCCCGGCCGTGCTCGAGTACGGCGAGCACGAGGCGCGGCCGTTCAACAGCGAGCGGCGCGACACGTACCGCTCCGCCGAGGAGCAGCAGCTCGCGTGGCTGCGCGCGTACGTGCCCGGCAGCACGACGGGCAAGAACAAGAAGGAGACCACGACGCCGGCCGAGACGATCGCGACGGTCGGCGCGTACGCCGCCCATCCGACGAGCTTCGGGACGAACGGCGGCCAGGCGCACCCCGACTGGCCGGGCCTGTTCGAGAAGAGCCTCGAGCAGCGCTTCGGCGGCGTGGGTCTGCACTTCATGACCGGTCTCGGGAACATGTCTGCCTCCGGCCTGCAGCACGTCAACGACGACAGCAGGCACACGGGCGCCGACGACCTCGCGGGGCTGATCGCGGGGATCGGCGCGGGCGATCAGGTCGAGCAGCCGGACATCCGGACGGCGCGCACGACCTGGGCGCAGCCGGTCACGAACGCCCCGCTGACGGCGCTCGGCGTCCCCGGGTTCTTCGACCGCAAGTTCCTGGAGAGCCCCGCGACGGTGCGGACGGGCGAGGACCCCGACAAGTTCCAGTGCACGTCGACGTCGCCGGTCTCCGCCGAGGTCGCCGCGTCAGCCGCGCGGAGCGGCAACGAGGTCGCGGTGTCGGCCGCGCCCGGCGAGATCTTCTCGAACTTCTCGAACACGATGAAGGAGCAGTCGCGCGCGAAGGTCACGCTCCCGCTCGGGCAGGCGAACGACGCGCTCGGCTACATGCCGCAGTCGTTCGAGATGAGCCCGGTCGGCCAGCAGGGCCTCGGCTTCGTGGGCGAGTTCCAGGGCTACGCGTTCGTCAACTACGAGGACGCGTACGCGATCGACCGGTGCTTCGGCGACATGGCGCTGGAGACCTCGATCGGCCTGCTGAACGGGCTGCGATAACGACGGCGGCGGCGCCGGCGACGGCGCCCGCCAACGTGACGAAGACGGCGTCGCCGGCGACGCCGGCGACCAGCGCCCACGCCCCCACGACCGCGAGCGCGACCGCGGCCCCGCCGCTCACGGCCGGGAGGGTGCGCGCCGCGAGGACGATCGCGAGCGCGACGAGCGCGAGGAACGGGAGGATCCCGAGCCAGCCGTGGCCGGCGCCCGCCGCGCCGGCGAGCGTGTACTGGAGGTCCCCGTCGGCGAGCAGGTCGTGCCAGCGGCCGGTGTCCTGGTTCACGATCTGCGGCTCGGCGATCGTCGCGACGAGCATGCCCACCGCCGACGCGGCCGCGAGCCCGAGCGTGATCGTCGTCCGCTCGCGCAGGGCGACCGCGAGGCCGACGGCGAGGAACGGCAGCGCTCCGACGAGGAAGCGCGGGCCGGGGGTGTCGCCGCCGAACGGCAGGTAGTACGCGGCGTTGTAGAGGAGCGCGACGGCGACGATCGCGATCAGCACCCAGCTGCGCAGGCGCCACAGGCCCCACGCCGCGGCGGCGACGACCGGCGTCAGGACGAGCAGCCCCGTCGGCTCGAAGAGGAGTTCGAACGCCGTCGCGGGATCGGGAAGCGAGATGCCGAACAGCCCCTCCTCCTGCCCCTCGAAGCCCACGACGTCGTCGTACGACATGTGGGTCACGGAGCCGAACGCCCACAGGTTGTAGAGCGGGAGCGGGAGGCCGCCGACGAAAGCGCCGAGCACGAACCGCGGCGACCGCGCCCAGATCGCGAGGACGAGGACGATGAACGCCGCGGGGTACTCCACGAGCACCGCGAGCCCGCCGGCGAGCCCCGCGAGGAGCGGCCGCTCGCGGAGCAGGAGCGCGAACGCCCCGAAGGCCAGCGCCGCCGCCGGCACGTGCGAGTAGTACATCGTCGAGTACGGGAGCAGGAGCGTCCCCGTGCCGGCCGCGACCGCCGCCGCGGTCCCGTAGCCGGGCGCGTAGCGCTCGGCGACCGAGCGGACGAGCACCAGGAGCGCGAGCGCGGGGAGGACCACGGCCCAGAACGTGAGGAGCCAGACGACCGGCGTCTGCTCGACGATCTCGGGGTTCCCGCGCGCGCCTTCCTCCTCGCGGGTCACGCGCTCGCCCGCGGACTCGGCGCGCTCCACGAGCCCCACCGCGTCGGTCGCCGCGTACCAGGGCAGCGACGCGAACGCGAGACCCGGCGCCTTGACCGAGTAGTAGTGGCCCTCGAAGTACGCCTTGTCGACCGTGCTCGTGTGCCACCGGTCGATGCGGGCGGTCCCGTCGTCGAGCGCACGCACGAGCGCGTAGTGCGACGACTGGTTGTGGCCCGAGGCCTGCACGAGCACGGCGAAGGCGCCGGCGAGCGCGAGCAGCGGCAGGAGGGTGCGGAGGGTCGCGCGCGCCATCAGCCGGCGTCGATCGCTCCGAGCGCCCGCTCGAGCCGCGCGACCATCCGCGGGTCGCAGTTCGACCCCTCGAGGTTCTCGACGACGTCGCTGAGGTACAGGCGGAGGTCCTGGCCGACGTCGACCGGCGCCGTCGGCTTGCGGGCGACGAGCGCCGCCAGCGCGTCGGCGGCCGCGAAGGCACGGCGCTCCTGCGCCGCCGTCGGCGCGGCGCGCCGGTCCACCAGCGACCGGGCGACGCGGACGCAGTGCGTCTGGATCCGCCCCTCGTACTCGCGGACGAGCCGCCGTTCGTCCGCCGTGAGCCTGGCCGGCGGCGCGGCGCGCGGAGGGTCGTCGGAGCCGCCACCGCACCCGGCAGCGAGCACGATCGCGAGGAGCGGCGCGGTTCGCACGGCGTGAAGCTAGCGTTAGCACGGTGAATCCCGCTCAGCGTGGCGCGGCGCGCCGGTGGAGGACTCGCGGTGGCCGTGCGACGGCGGCGCTCATCGTCGTCGCCCTCACCGCGGTGGCAGGCACGGCGACGGCCGGGCATCTGACGAACGACACCGAAGGGCACACGACGGTCGAGCAGACGCTCGTCCCCGTCGAGGCGCCCGGCGGCGGCTTCACGAACCTGAAGACCGGCCCGGGCGAGCCGTACATCGTCCGCGACGGCCAGCGCGAGCAGAACGCGGACATCCCGAACGCCCAGGCCGGCCGCGCCGGCCGCCGCCGGTCGCTCGCCTACATCAGCCAGATGACCGACTTCCAGCTCGCCGACGAGGAGTCGCCGGCGCGCGTCGAGTTCGTCGACCCCGGCCCCGCCTCCGCGTGGCGCCCGCAGGAGGGCTTCACCCCGTTCCAGATCGAGGCGACCGTCCGCCAGATCAACCGCTACGCGCAGCAGAGCCCGGTCCCGCAGGGCGACGGGACCCGCGCCGCGATGGACTTCGCCCTCCTCACCGGCGACCAGGCCGACAACCAGCACCTCAACGAGACGGTGTGGGTGCGCGACCTGCTCGAGGGCAACGGCCCGCTCACGTTCAACAGCGGCCTGAGCAACCCGGCGGACTACGCGAACCCGGCCTCGCTCGGCGCGACCTGCGCCGCCTTCGTGGGCCAGGAGGGCGGCGCCGAGGGCGCGGCGGCCGAGGGCGCCCGCTACACCGGCGTCCAGGACTACGACGACTACCCGACCGCGCCGCCGGTCCAGCCGCTCTACTACGACCCGGACGTGCCGACGGCGCCGGACTGGGCCGACTGGCCGGAGTACGACGGGCTGATGGACCGCGCGCAGCAGCTCCCGGTCGACCCGGAGGGCCTCGACGTCCCCTTCTACATCACGAACGGCAACCACGACGTCCTCGTCCAGGGCAACGAGGACGCCAACCAGGCCTTCGAGGACATCGCCACCGGCTGCTTCAAGGCGCTCGGCACCACGAACGACCCGACGCAGCAGCCGGCCCCGCCCGACGGCCCGGACCCGAACTACCTCCTCTCGCCGGCGGCGGTCGGGATGCTCGTGCCGCCCGACCCGGACCGGCGCATGGTCTCCAAGAACGAGATCAAGGCGATCTACGGCGCGACGGACGAGGGCGCCGGCGACGACGACCACGGCTTCGCCTACGTCGACCCCGCGGAGAACGAGGACTCGGGCGGCTCCGCGTCCTACTACGCCTGGGATCCCGTGCAGACGCCCGGGATGCGCTTCATCTCGATCGACACGAACGCGGAGGGCGGCCAGACCGCCGAGACGTTCGTGCCGGGCCAGCCGTCGACGCCCGGGTCGTCGAACGGCAACCTCGACGACCCGCAGTTCCAGTGGCTCAAGCGCGAGCTCGTGGCGGCGCAGGAGCGCGAGCAGCTGATCGTCATCTTCGGCCACCACCCGGTGCGGAGCATGAACACCCAGATCCGCGACGAGCAGGCTGCGCAGTGCACGACGAACGACGAGCACGGCCACGACGTCAACCCGGGCTGCGACCGCGACGCCCGCCCGTCGGACGACGACCCCGCGACCGAGGGCTTCGGCTGCATCCACAACGGCACCGACGAGCACAACTCGACCTGCCCGGGCGGCGACGCGCAGCACGAGAGCTTCGTCGAGCTGCTCGACCAGTTCCCGAACGTCATCGCGTACGTCCCCGGCCATACGCACGAGCACCAGCTCACGCCGTTCGTGCGCAGCGACGACACGACGTGGTGGGAGATCAACACCTCCGCGGTCATCGACCCGCCGAACCAGAGCCGGCTGGTCGAGTTCATGGACAACGAGGACGGCACGCTCTCGATCTTCAACACGGTGGTCGACCACGCCTCGCCCGCCACGGCGCCGCCCGACTGCCCGGACACGCCGACGGCGCAGCCCGACTGCGCCGCGAGCTTCACCGAGCCTCAGCTCGCGTCGATCGGCCGGACGCTCGCGTACAACGACCCCGACAACGACGGCAGCGGCACGGGCGACGACATCGACCGCAACGCCGAGCTGCTGCTCGAGGACCCGCGCCCGGTCGCCGACCTCTCGATCGCCAAGGTCGACGAGCCCGATCCCGTCCGCGTCGGCGACGAGCTGACGTACACGGTCACCGTCCGCAACAACGGGCCGGACACGGCCCAGGGCGTCCTCGTCACCGACCGGCTCCCCGCCGGGGTGCCGGTGCGCTCCGTGGTGACGTCGCAGGGCACGTGCGAGACCGAGGCGAGGGTCGTCGAGTGCGAGCTGGGCGAGCTCGCGGCGGCCGCGACCGCGACCGTGACGGTGAAGCTCGTCCCGGTCCGGGAGGGCGAGCTCGCGAACGAGGCGAGCGTCCGTGGGAACACGAGCGACCGCGAGGCCGGCAACGACTCGGTGGCGACGAGGACGACCGTTATCCCGCGGCCGCCCGACGAGACGGTCGGGACGCATCCGCCCGGCAACCCGCCCGGCAGCCCGCCCGGGAGCGGCCCGCCCGGCGGCGGCCCGCCCGGCTCTCGCCCGCCCGGTTCGGTGCCACCGACCAACCCGTTCTGCACCGCGACCACCACCTTCCGCTCCGTCGCCGTGACGCCTGCGGGCGGGAGCGTCGGGATCTCGTTCGCTCTGCGCTCCCCGCTCGACGTCGGGGTCGACGTCTTCCAGACCTCTGCGCGGCGCCGCGTCCTGCGCGCACGCCTGGTCGCCCGGTTCCGCGACCTCGCCCGGCCGTTCGTCTGGAACGGCCGCAGCAACCAGCGCGGGCGCAGGGTGAGGGACGGCTACTACTTCGTCCGCCTGCGGGCGGGGGGCGACACCGTGCGCGTCGCGCTGCGGCGCGCGCGGGGCCGCTGGTCCCGCCGGCCCGGCTTCGCCCAGCGCGAGTCGTGCGGCCTGCTCGCGTCGTTCAAGCTCGAGCGCCCGGTGTTCGGCGGCCGGCGGGACTTCCCCCTGCGCGCGGCCTACCGGCTGTCGCGCGACGCGACGGTGACCGTCGAGCTGCTGCGCGGCACGCGGGTCGTCCGGCGGCTCGCCCGCGCGCCGGGGCAGGCGGGCATCATGCACCGCCTGCGCTTCGCCGCGACGGCGCGCAGGCGCGGCGACTGGCGCGTCCGGCTCACGGGCGTGCGGACCGGCGAGCGCGCGCAGCGCGTGCTCGTGTCGCGGCGGCTGTAGCGGGCGCCGGAACTTCTCGCGCGCGGCGGGTGTACTACGGGTGTGAGGGTCGCCTCGTGCATCCGGGTCGTGGCTGCCGCGGCGGTGCTCGCGGGCTGCGGGTCGGAGGGGGAGGCGAAGTCGCCGGAGCCCCCGAAGGAGCGCCCGCGCGGCGTCGTCGTGGACTGCCACACGCGCTCGGAGTTCGCCTACGCGGACACCTTCCCGCACGCGTACACGAACCCCGACAACGTCGTCGTCGGGCCGCTCGTGCTCGTCGGCGCCGCCGACACGCCGGCCGACGTCGTGCGCGAGTTCGGCGGGGACAAGGTCGCCGTGCTCCTGCGCCCCCGGCACCGCGTGACGGTCGCGCTGTCGAAGCGGACGCGGCGGGGCGCGGGGCTCGCCTACGGCCCGCTCCCGGAGGGGCGGAACGGCATCGAGGACGCGCATCGGGTCGTCACCTTCCGGTCGTGCCGGAAGGGAGAGTCGCGGAGCGCCGTCGACGGGAAGCCGGTCACGTTCTGGATGGGGTTCGTTATGGCCGTCTCGCCGCGGTGCGTCCCGATCGAGGTGTGGGTGGACGACGAGCCGAAGCCCCACCGCAGGACGCTCAGGATGGGCGTCCCGAGCTGTCCGTAGATCAGAGCAGCGGGAGGAGGCGGAGCGCCGTCTCGAGCTCGGCCCGCCGCGTCGCGGGCCGGGCTCCGAGCTCGCGCTCGATCGCGTGCAGGCGGTTGCGGACCGTCCGCTCGTGGACGCCGAGCCGGGCCGCCGCCGCCGTCACGTTCTGCTCGGCCTCGAACCAGGCGGCGAGCGTCTCGCGAAGCGTCGTCTCCCGCGCGCCCGCGCCCGCGATCGGGCCGAGCTCGGCGGCGACGAACGCGCGCGCGGTCTCCGTGTCGGCCAGCGCGAGTGATTCCACGGCGGCGTCCGCGAACCGGACCGGCTCGCCGCGGCGCTGTGCGACCCGGAACGCCGCGAGGGCCTCGCGGTGCGCGCGGCGGAAGCCTTCGATGCCGGAAGCGGGGCCGCCGATGCCCGCCGCCCCCGCGAGGTCGAGCTCCGTCTCGGCCCCGGCCCAGAGCCACGTCCGCTCTGCGGCGCGCACGACGAGGGCGCCCTCCGCCGCGACGGCGCCCTCCGCGACGACCGCGACGTGCACGCCGGTGAGGTCGTAGCCGGCGAGCCGGGCGTCCTCGCTCGCCAGCACCCGCCGGACGTCGTGCAGCCGGCGCGCTCCCTCGCCCTCGAGCGCCTCCTCGTACGCCCGCTCCGCCCAGCGCGCACAGCGGTTGCCGTACTCGAAGAAGAACTCGGAGCCCTCGTGGAGCACCGCCGCGCGGGTGTCGTCGTCGAGCGCGCTCGACGCGACGGCCTCCGCGTACGCGTCCCACTGCACCGCGTGACCGGTCCGGTAGCAGTGCAGCACGCCGCTCAGCGGGAAGCCGACCTCCGCCGCCATGGCGACGGACGACGCCACCTCGCCCGGACACGACACCGGCACCTGCCCTTCGCGCAGCGCCGCCAGCTCGCGGCCGATGTCGCCGGCCGCGACCTCCCGCGCCCGGCCGCGCAGCTCGCCGCGCGCGAACGGCTCCAGCTCGGGGTCGTCCCACAGCCGCGCCAGGTACTCCTCGACGAGGGCGTCCAGCCGCGCGAGGAGATCGGCCGCGACGGCGGCCCGCACGCTTCCGGGATCCGGAAGGTCGCGCGTGCGAGGCTTCCGGTCCCGGCCATCGACGGCCGCGCTCTCGCGCGTCACCCTCTCGCCCGGCATGGACACATTCTCCGCCATCGTCCTCGTCGGCATCGTCGTCGTCGTCGGCACGTTCCTGCTGCTCGGCAAGCTCAGCACCCGCCGCAGCGTCCAGGACATCACCGACAAGGGCGACCGCGAGCGCTGGGGCGAGCAGGCGGCGATCGAGGAGCGCGACGTCGGCCAGATGGTCGAGAGCCAGAACGAGTACCGCCGCCGGCGCGGGGCGCCCGAGCAGACGGAGGCGGAGGTGCGCAGGCGCGTCGGCGAGGAGGAGATCGCCCGCCTCGATCAGGCGGAGCGCGAGGACCGCGGCTAGCGCTTCGGGCGGGCCGCCCAGGCCGCTCTCGGCGCGGTGACGCGCACGGCGACGCGCGCCGGGCGCGACGGAGCGCTGAGCGAGAGGAAGTCGCGGACGAAGCCGCTGCGCAGGCAGTACGGGCAGGCGATGGTGTCCGCGGGTCGGACGGGCGGGGCGCTCGGGGCGACCGGCGCGTCGCACTCCGGGCAAGCGAGCGTCCCGATCGCGACCACGAACGAGCGCGTCGCCTTGCGGTACTCGCCGCCGACGTCGACGCTCGCGACGGGCTCGGGGCGCAGTGGCTCGGAGCCGTCGATGCCGCGGTGGATGGACACCCTGCCGAGTGTAGGGTCCCCGACGTGAGCTACCGCGAGCATGCTCCGCCTCCCGAGCTCGCGCCCTGGCTCGCCTGCACGTGGGAGCGGGAGGGGAGCGAGGGCGTCCCGGTCCGCGTCGTGCCCGACGGGTGTGTCGACGTCGTGTGGACGGAGCGGTTCGGCACGCACGTCGTCGGGGCGAACACCACGGCGTTCGTGGTCTCGCTGGCCGAGGGGACGCGCGTCGCCGGCGTGCGGATCCGGCCCGGCGCCGCACCGCCGCTGCTGGGCGTCACCGCGGAGGAGGTCGTGGACGCGCGGCCGCCCGTCGATGCGCTCTGGGGCGATGCGGGGCGGCGGCTCGCGGCGGACCTCGACGCGGCCGAGGAGCGCGTGGCGACGCTGCTGCGCGCCCTCGCCGCCCGCGCGCGGCCACCCGATCCGCTCGTCGCCGCGGCCGTCGCACGGCTGGACGCGCCGGGCGCTGTCGTCGCGGACCTCGCCGGCGACCTGGGCGTCAGCGAACGTCAGCTCCGGCGCCGCGTGGCGGCGGCCGTCGGCTACGGGCCGAAGCGGCTGGCGCGCGTCCTGCGCCTCCAGCGCGCGCTCGGCGCCGCGCGGGCAGGCCACGAGCTCGCGCGCGTCGCGTTCGACGCCGGCTACGCCGACCAGGCGCACTTCGCGAACGAGTGCAGCGCGCTGGCGGGCGTGCCGCCGTCCGCGCTCGTCTGACCGTTTTCTGCAAGACGGCGGGTCGCACCCGGGCGATCATCCGGCCCATGGCTGATCTGGAGATGACCCTCGGCTGGGTGATCGTCTACGTCGACGACCCGGCCGCCGCCGCGGCGTTCTACGAGCGCGCGTTCGGGCTGAAGGGCGAGTTCGTCGCGCCGAGCGGCGAGTACGCGCAGCTCGACACGGGCTCGACGAAGCTCGGGTTCGCCGCCTACGCCCTCGGCGAGAAGAACTTCGAGGGCGGCGTTCGCCGGGCGGAAGGCTCGCCGCCGAACGTCGAGCTCGCGCTCGTCCACAGGGACGTCGAGGCCGCCTACGAGCATGCGCTCGAGGCGGGTTGCACCTCGCTGGCGCCGCCACAGGACAAGCCGCAGGGCCAGCGCGTCGCCTACGTCCGCGACCCCTTCGGGACGCTGGTGGAGCTCGCGACGCCGCTCTAGCCCGTTACGGTGCGCGGGTGCCGCAGATCGTCCGGGCCGACGCCTCGCGGATCGACGAGGTCGAGCCGCTCTGGCTCGCCCTCCGCGAGCATCACGGGTCGGTCACGCCGGAGTGGTGGGAGCCGCGGGCGCCGGAGGAGAGCTGGGCACGCAGGCGGCAGACCTACGTCGACGTCCTCGACGAGGGCGGGGCGCTGTTCTTCGCCGAGGAGGACGGGGCGGTCGTCGGGCTCGCGCTGTGCGAGCGGGAGGAGGGGGGCGGCTCGCCGACCTGGGCGTGGCCGCCGGACGTCTTCGTGATCATCGACATCATCGTGCTGCCGGAGGCTCGCGGGCGCGGGGTGGGCGAGGCCCTGATGCAGGCGGTGGAGGAGGAGGCCCGGAGGCTCGGCGTCGCCGCGCTCGACCTCAACGTCGTCGCCTCCAACGAGGTCGCGCGCCGCTTCTACGAGCGCCACGGGTTCGAGGCCCACCTCGTGATCTACCGCAAGCGGCTGTAGGCGGCGCCGCCCGCCGCGCCGGGTTCGGCGCGACGGGCGGGGGCGCGGGTCAGGCCGCGGCGGGCGCGGCGGTCGTCGTGGGCACGGGGGCCGAGGGGTCCCGCGGCCGGCGGAAGCCGACGACCAGGAGCGCGATCGCTCCGGCGGCGAGCAGGCCGCTCGTGCCGAGGCCGATCCAGGCGACCTCGTCGAGGAACGGGAACTTGGCGCCCGCGGAGATCTCGGTGTCGATCCCCGGCGAGCCGTCGGCGTTCATCACGACGATCGACCAGTCGCCGTCGCGGACGTTCCACTCGAGGTCCTGCGTGCCAGTCCCGGTGACGGAGTCCGTCCAGATCGTCCGGTTCGCGGGCGGGGACGGACGCCGGTCGCCGACGTGCTCGTCGTAGTCGACGGCGAACGGGCCGTAGTCGACGTTGGCGACGGTGCTGTACGAGACGTCCTTCAGGTACCGCTCGACGTCCTCGGTGCGGGCGACGCCCGCGAACACCGGCTTGTCGCTCTCGACCTGGATGCGGACGTTCCCGAACTGGTCCTCGTCGACGAGCCAGTCGGTGCCGTCGAGGTTCACGTCCATGTTCTCGGTGACGATCGCCGACGATCCGGACCGGAACTCGTGGCTGTCGGTGGAGACGAACCCGTGCGCGTCCTTCTCGCCGTCGACATAGAGGGCGACGCCGCCGACGGCCGCGGACCCGAAGGCCAGGACCGCGACGATCGCGCCGGCTATGACGAACCCGAGTCGCGGGCCCTTCTTCCTCTGCGTGGGGGTGGTGGGTGTCATGGTGAGCTCCAGTTCGGTGTGTCATTCGATGGATCCACGATCCCACCGGGCGGCGGTCGTGTCGCGGGAGGCAGCAGGGGTGCGGAGGTACGGCTGCCCGCACCCTCGGCGAGCGTCGGCGGTCATCCGAGCTGTGGGCCGGAGAGCTCGGCGCGCAGCGTCGCGATCTCGGTGACCGCGAGGCCGACGTACGCCTCGCGCGACTGCGCGAGGTCCTCGTCGAGCTCGGCCATGTAGACCGCGTTCTCGCCGAGGCCGGCCTCGAGGGCCTCGAGCCGCTCGGCGCTCAGGCGGCGCAGGTGCACCTGGAGGTCCAGGGCGGTCATGTCGCCACCCGCAGGCGCGGCGTGCGGAGCTGGGGGAAGCGGAAGCGGCGCCGGGGGCGGGCCGAGCGGCGCGCCTCGTCGCGGTCGCGGCGCCAGGCCAGGAGCGTCTGACCGTGCGGGACGTCGGTCTGGACGTACACGAACGGCGTGGGTGAGAGGGCGGTGGAGGGCATGGTCCAACCCTCCCGCCGCAGACGCCCCCCGATCATCCATGACGCCCCCTGGACCGACCCCCTGAACCGCGCCGCGAAGCGATCTCAGGGGGTGGGCCGAAGCGGGCGCGGCGGCGGCTCAGGCCGCGTCGCGCTCGACGGCGCGGGCGACGTCCACGCGCGACGAGACGCCGAGCTTCACGAAGATGTTCCGCAGGTGCGACTCGATCGTCTTGTCGCTGAGGAAGAGCGTCGCGGCGATCTCGCGGTTCGTGCGACGGTCGGTGACGAGGTCGGCGATCTCGCGCTCGCGCTTCGTCAGCGACGCGATCCCGGAGTCGGCGCCGGACGACGAGCCACGGCGCTCGGTCCGCGCCCCGAGCCGGCGCAGCTCCTGACGCGCCGCGTCGCGCAGGCGCCGCGCCTCGCGCGCGGCGAGCTCGATCTCCGCCGCGCACAGCGCCTCCACCGCCGCGTCGCGCCGGCCCGCC
>DASZDF010000050.1:0-2288 GCA_035942275.1 Solirubrobacteraceae bacterium
CGCAGGTAGTCGCGCTCCTCCGTGCCGTCGGGCGTCGGGTAGCGCGGGATGAGCTGCTTGTCGAGCTCGATCTCCGTGTTGCAGCGCTCGGCGATGTCGAGCGTGGACTGGAGTGCCTCCGGCCACTCGGCGAAGTGGCCCGCCATCTCGTCGCTCGACCGGAGGTAGAACTCGTTCGTGTCGAAGGTCATCTTCGGCTGCGCGAGCGTCGACTTCGTCTGGACGCACAGCAGCGCCGTGTGGTGGTGGTAGTCCTCGCGGCGGAGGTAGTGGACGTCGCCCGTGGCGACGAGCGGGCGGTTCACCTCGCGGGCGATCGTGACGATGCCCTCGTTCGCCTTGTCCTGGTCGGCGATCCCGTTCTTCTGGACCTCGAAGAAGACGTTCTCGTGCCCGAACACGTTCAGCAGCTCGTCGGCGTGCGCGCGCGCCTCGTGGGGCTTGTCCTGGACGAGGCGGCTGCAGAAGCGGGAGGCCAGGCAGCCGGTGAGCGCGATGACGCCCGTGGCGTGCTGCGCGAGCTGCTCGAGGTCGACGGTCGGCTTGCCGCGGTTCAGGCCCTCGAGGAAGCCGGCGCTCGAGATCTTGACGAGGTTGCGGTAGCCCTCGTCGGTCTCGGCGAGGAGCGTCAGGTGGTTGCGCTCGACCTTGCCCGTCTGCGCCTTGACGTGGTCGTCGACGAGGTAGATCTCGCAGCCGACGATCGGCTTGATGCCGTGCTTCCTCGCGGCCTTCTGGAGCTCGATGGCGCCGTTCATCACGCCGTGGTCGGTGAGGCCCAGCGCGGGCTGCCCGTAGGCGGCGGCGCGCTCCGCGAGCGCGTCGATCCTGCACGCTCCGTCGAGGAGCGAGTACTCGGAATGGACGTGGAGGTGCGCGCAGCCGGGAGAGCTCACGGGACCATGGAGGTTAGGCGGCGGGTCGGATGGCGCGCGGGTGCCGGGGCGGCGATTGCCGGAGGTTGCGCGGTGTTCACCCGCGGGCCTTGTCGAACCACGCGTGGAGGAGGTCGACGAAGCGCCGGTCGCCGATCGCGACGGCCTCTTCGCCCTCCGGCGGCTCCTCGCCGGCGATGAGCGGCATGAAGGCCGGAGCGCTGACGACGACCTTCGCGGAGCAGTCGGCAAACTCCGGCGGGGCGTTCTCCGGAACGACGCGCAGCGAGTCCCCGTGGCCGGCGACGACCGTGAACGTCCCGTCGCCGCCGATCTCGTACGTGACCGCGAAGCGGTAGCCGCGCGCCCGCGCCGGGTCGATGGCGGCGACGAGGGCCGAGAGGAGGAGCCCGGGATGGACCGGCGAGCCCGCCCGCCCCAGCTCGACGAGGCCGATCGGGTCGCGGCGCGCCTTGAGGAGCCGGCGCAGGCGACGGCGGCTGCCGCGGACCTGCGCGCCCTTCAGCCGCCACCCCGCGCCGCCGGCGGCGAGCGGCGCGAGGGCGTCGAGCGGGCCCTCGACGAGGACGTCCACCTCGTCGCGGTCGCCCGGCCCCTGGCGGGGCTCGACCAGCGCCGTGCCGCCGGTGAGGACGACGCGGAGCGTTCCCGCCGTGGGCGCCGTGAGGTCGTAGGCGATGTCGTCGGCGACGAGCGCCTGCATGGGAAGCAGCGCGGCGAGCAGCCTCGCCGCCGTCTCGGGATCCCCGGTCGCCAGCCGCTCGAGCCCGACGCGAAGCCACGGCCCCTCACGCGCGCTGGTCCGCCGGGCGCCGAGCTGGTGGATCGCCTCGCCGCGCTTCGGCGCGAGCGCCGGCGTCGTCGCCGCGACGCCGCCCGACGGCTCCTCGCTCGCGACCGTTCCAGCCTCCGGCTCGCCGCCGCGCTCGAGGCGCTCGAGCTCCTGCTCCGCTGCGGCGCGAAGTCGTTCGGCCGCGCGCTGGAGGTCGCCGATGACGTCGGCGCCGCCACCGACGGCCGATCCGCTGGGCACGGCCGCGCGCAGCTCCGCGGCAATCGCCTGCAGCCGGCGCCGCGTCTCGTCCTCCTGGGCGTCCGCTGCGCGCTCCGTGCGGGAGGAGGGCGGCGAGGGCTCCGCGGGCGGCGATTTCGGCGGGAGCGGGGCGTCGAGCTCCGGGAATGGGCCGACGTCGTCCGGCGACGGAGCGTCGTGCGGGGCGAGCGGAGCGGCGGCGGAGTCGTCTGGCGACGGAGCGTCGTGCGGGGCGGGCGCAGCAGCGGCGGGGTCGTCTGGCGACGGAGCGTCGTGCGGGGCGCGAGGCTCGGCGGACCGCTCCGGCGGCGGCTCCTCTTCCGGCGTCTGCGCTCCCCATCGCTCGAGCTGCTCTCGCG
>DASZDF010000051.1:0-2834 GCA_035942275.1 Solirubrobacteraceae bacterium
CTTCGCGCGGAGCTGCTCGGTGCACGGCAGCGCGACCGCGCCGAGGCGGAAGCAGGCGACCGTGGCGAGCACCCACTCGGGACGGTTGCCGATCACGGTCATGACGACGTCGCCGCGCGCGACGCCCCGCTGCGCCAGCGCGCCGGCGAGCCGCGCGGCCGCGTCCGAGACCTCGCGGAAGCGCCACTCGCGCCGCGTGCCGTCGCGCCGCAGCTCGACCAGCGCCGGCCGCTGGGGGTCGGCCGCGTCGACGACGTCGGTGGCGAAGTTCACCCGCGTGAGACTAGGCGGGGCGCCGCGCCACACCGCTCAACTCGGCCGCCCCCGCTGCCGAGAAGACCCGCAGGTGCCCGCGAGGTTCCCCATCGCCGTGCTCGCCGCCGCCGTGACGCTCGCCGCCGCGGTCGCTCCCGCCTCGGCGGGGCCGAAGTCCTCCGGCCGCTTCCCCGAGACGCTGCCCGCGCTCCACGCCGAGCCGGACCCCGCCGACCGCGGCCGGATCGTCGACGCCCGCGGCCGCGAGGTCCTCCTGCGGGGCATCAACGTCGACGTCCTCGCCGACCTGTGGCGCTCGAGCGAGCTGCCCACGGTCCAGCCATTCCTGCCCGGCGACCTCGCGCTGCTGCGCGGGATGGGGTTCAACGTCGTGCGCCTCCAGCTCTCGTGGTCGCGCATCGAGCCCCGGCCCGGCGCGTACGACGAGGCCTACCTCGCGGAGGCCGAGCGGTACATCAGGACGTTCCGCGGCGCGGGGATGTACACGATCGTCGACCTGCACCAGGACGCGTGGGGCGCGAGCCTCGCCGCCCGCCCCGGCGAGCAGTGCCCGCCCGGCCTGCAACCGGCGATCGGGTGGGACGGAGCGCCGGCCTGGGCGACCCTCGTGGCGGATGCCGTGCCGCGCTGCTTCTCGCAGGCCAGGGAGATCAACCCGGCGGTCGAGGCCGCGTGGGCCGCGTTGTGGGACGACGCGCCCGGGCCGGACACGTTCGGCATCCGCACGCGCTACGCGTCGATGCTGGGCCACGTCGCGCGGCGACTCAGCGCCCACGACTCCGTCGCGGGCTACGACGTCATCAACGAGCCCGCCGCGTTCACGCCGGAGCACCGGGCGGCGCTCGCCGACCTCTACTCGTCCGCGCTGCGCGAGATCCGCGCCGGCGAGCGGCTGGCGAAGGCGCCGCCGCGCCTCGTCCTCTTCCAGCCCGACGTCCGCTGGTCGTTCCGCGGCCGCGGCGCGCCGCCCGACTTCGCCCGCGACCGCGACGTCGTCTACGCGCCGCACGCCTACGCGCGCCCGGTCGGGCGGTCGTCGTTCCAGGTCGCCCGCGACGAGGCGCGGCAGTTCGGCGGCGCGCCGGTGTTCATCGGCGAGTGGGGGACCGAGCCCGACCGCGGCGCCGAGTTCTCCGCGCACCAGGACCTCCAGGACACGTTCGCCGTCGGCTCGGCGCTGTGGACGTGGCGCGAGGGCTGCGGCTCCCCGCGCATGTTCGCCGCGGGGCCGTCGGCCAAGCCGTGGGGCCTCTACGACGTCGATTGCCGCTGGAACGCCACCGTCAACGTCCGCGACCGGCTCGCCCGCCGGCTGACCCGCGCGTACGTCCGCGCCGCGCCGGGCCGCCTGCACGGCCAGCGCTACGCGGCGAGCAGCGGCCGCTTCTCCGCCGCCGGCGAGGCGCCCGCCGGCAACGAGCAGACGCTGCTCGTCTTCTACCCCGGCTCGAAGCACCCCGAGGCGCGGTTCCGCGCCCGCGGCCTCACGAACCTGCACGCCGTGCGCACGCCCGGCGAGGGCCGGTTCGTCGTGGCGATCCCGCGCGGCGTCTGGTCGCTCGAGATCGGCCCGCGGCTGAGGTAGGCGCAGCGCGCCTGCGGCACCGGCCCTGCGACAATCAGGGCATGGCCGTCGCAACCGAGAGCTTCTACGACAAGACCGATGAGCAGAAGGCGATCACCGAGATGGTGCGCCAGTTCACGGACGAGCAGATCCTTCCCAACGCCGAGAAGTACGACCACGAGGACTCGTTCCCGGAGCCGATCGTCGAGCAGATGAAGGAGCTCGGCCTCTTCGGGATCACGATCCCGGAGGAGTACGGCGGGCTGGGCCTCGACCTGACGACCTACACGATGGTCGTCGAGGAGCTCTCGCGCGGCTGGATCTCGATCAGCGGCGTGATCAACACCCACTTCATCGGGAGCTACCTGCTCCTGAAGTTCGGGACCGAGGAGCAGAAGCAGAAGTACCTGCCGCAGATGGCGACCGGCGAGCTGCGCGCGGCGTTCTCGCTCTCCGAGCCGGAGCTGGGGTCCGACGTGCAGGCGATCAAGACGTCGGCCAAGAAGGTCGACGGCGACTTCTACGAGATCAACGGCCAGAAGATGTGGGTCACGAACGGCCTGCGCTCCGGCATCGTGTTCACGCTCGTCAAGCCCGACCCGGACGCGGAGCAGCGCCACCCGGGCATGACGTGCTTCATCTGCGAGAAGGAGCCCGGGGTCAGCGAGAACACCGGCGAGTACGCCGGCTTCACCGTCCCGCCGCAGATCAAGAAGATGGGCTACAAGGGCGTCGAGTCGACCGAGCTGGTCTTCGACGGCTACAAGTGCCCGGCGGAGAACATCCTCGGCGGCGAGGAGGGCGGCCTGAACAAGGGCTTCGCGCAGATGATGGATGCGCTCGAGGTCGGCCGCGTGAACGTCGCAGCGCGCGGCGTGGGAATCGCGCAGCGGGCACTCGAGCTCGCCCTGCGCTACTCGCAGGAGCGCAAGACGTTCGGCCGCGAGATCGCCAAGCACCAGGCGATCCAGTTCAAGCTCGCGGACACGGCGAC
>DASZDF010000052.1:0-9804 GCA_035942275.1 Solirubrobacteraceae bacterium
CGCTCTGCCCGACGCCGACCGTCTCGATCACCACGATGTCGAACGCGCTGCACAGCGCGTGCGCGGCGGCCCGCGTCGCCGGCGCGAGGCCGCCCAGCCGCCCGCCCGCCGCGGTGCTGCGGATGAGCACGCCCCGGTCCGCGGGATCGAACTCGCTGCGCGCGCGGTCGCCGAGCAGCGAGCCGCCGCTGCGCTTCGACGACGGGTCGACGGCGAGCACCGCGACCGTGCGGCCCGACGCCCGCCACGCGCGCACGAGCTCGGAGAGCAGCGACGACTTCCCCGCACCGGGCGGGCCCGTCACGCCGATGACGTGACCGCGCGGCTCGGTGCCGACCTCGCGCAGCAGGGCCGCGACCTCGTCCGCGCGCGTGCGGTTCTCGACGAGGTTGAGGACCGCGGGCGCGGCGGAGAGGTCTCGCGCGCGGAGCCGCGCGCCGAGACCGGGCTCGTCCGTCACGCGGAGGTCGCGGCCTGCTGCCCGACCAGGCCCACGATGTCGCGCATGATCTTCGACAGGTCGAAGTCCTTCGGCGTGTAGACGGCCGCGACGCCGGCGCTCCTCAGCGGCTCGACGTCGGCCTCGGGGATGATGCCGCCCACGACGACCGGCGCGTCGACGCCGGCGTCGCGCAGCGCGTCGATGACACTCGGGATCAGCTCGCGGTGCGAGCCGGACAGGATCGAGAGGCCGACGACGTGGACGCCCTCCTGCAGCGCGCTCGCCGCGATCTGCGCCGGGGTCAGGCGGATGCCCTCGTACACGACGTCCATCCCCGCGTCGCGGGCGCGCACGGCGATCTGCTCGGCGCCGTTGGAGTGCCCGTCGAGGCCGGGCTTGCCGACGAGGATCTTCAGCCGGCGCCCGAGCGCGTCGGACACCCGCTCGACCTCCTCGCGGATCGCGTCGAGCTCGTCGCCCGCGGCCTCGCCGGCCGCCTCGCCGACGCCGGTCGGCGCGCGGTAGGAGCCGAAGACGTCGCGCAGCGCCTGCGCCCACTCGCCGGTGGTGACGCCCGCGCGCGCGGCGGCGATCGTCGCCTCCATGATGTTCTCGTCGCTGTCGGCCACGCGGCGCAGCTCGTCGAGCGCGCGGGCGACGGCGTCGCCGTCGCGCCGCGACCGCCACGCCTGGACGGCCTCGCGCTGCTGCGCCTCGGTCTCGGGGTCGACGACGAGGATGCCGCCCTCCGCGTCCGCGGTCAGCGGCGACGGCTCGGTCTCCGCGTACTTGTTGACGCCGACCAGCGTCTGCTCGCCGGACTCGATGCGGCGGATCCGCTCGCGGTGCGAGTCGACGAGCGCGGCCTTCATGTAGGGGACGGCCTCGACCGCGCCGCCGTGCTCGGCGACGACCGCCATCTCCGCGCTCGCGCCCTCGACGAGCTCGGCGACGAGCCCGTCCATGACCTTCGAGCCCTCGAAGATGTCCGGGTACTCGAGCAGGTCGGTCTCGAAGGCGAGGACCTGCTGGATGCGCAGCGACCACTGCTGGTCCCACGGCCGGGGGAGGCCGAGCGCCTCGTTCCACGCCGGCAGCTGGATCGCGCGGGCGCGGGCGCTGCGCCCGAGCGTCACCGCGAGCGCCTCCAGCACGATGCGCTGCACGTTGTTCTCCGGCTGCTGCTCGGTGAGGCCGAGCGAGTTGACCTGCACCCCGTAGCGGAAGCGCAGGTGCTTCGGGTCGGTGACGCCGTAGCGCTCGCGGCCGATCCGCTCCCACAGCTCGCCCATCGCGCGGAGCTTCGCGTGCTCCTCGACGAATCGCACGCCGGCGTTGACGAAGAACGAGATGCGCCCGAAGACCGGGCCCATCAGCTCCTGGTCGACGCGCTCGCGCACGGCGTCGAGCACCGCGATCGCGTTCGAGAGCGAGTACGCGATCTCCTGGACGGGCGTCGCCCCGGCCTCCTGGAGGTGGTACGAGCAGATGTTGATCGGGTTCCACTTCGGGATCCGCGTGACCGTGTACGCGACCATGTCGGCGATCAGGCGCATCGACGGCCCGGGCGGGAACGCGTACGTGCCGCGGGCGAGGAACTCCTTGATGATGTCGTTCTGCGTCGTCCCCGCGAGCGCGCCCTCGTCGACGGGGTGGGTGGGATGTGATTCCGCCGCGACGACGTAGAGCGCGAGCAGCCACGCGGCCGTCGCGTTGATCGTCATCGACGTGTTCATCCGGTCGAGCGGGATGCCGTCCATGAGCTGGGCCATGTCGCCGCGGTGCGCGATCGGCACGCCGACCTTGCCGACCTCGCCGCGGGCGAGCTCGTGGTCGGGGTCGTAGCCGGTCTGGGTGGGGAGGTCGAAGGCGACCGACAGCCCGGTCTGGCCCTTGGCCAGGTTGCGGCGGTACAGCTCGTTGGACTTCGCGGCGGTCGAGTGACCCGCGTAGGTCCGCATCATCCAGGGCCGGTCGGGCTGGTCGAGGCGCACGCTCATCGCATTGGATTGTACGGTCCGGGGCTGTGCGGCAGCCCCTCGGAGAACGCGTCCGCGACTCGCTGAAGCTCCGGGCGCTCGACGCGAAGGACCGCGTGAGCGGCCGCGCGGACCGGCTCGTCCCGCCGCGGCGCCTCGACTTCGGCGGCCACTCCGACTTCGTCGAGACCGGCGACGAGTTCCTCGCGTACTTCGTCGAGCTCGGCGGCCTGCAGCCCCACCACGCGGTGCTCGACGTGGGCTGCGGGATCGGCCGCATGGCGCGCCCGCTCGTCGGCTACCTCGACGCCGCGGGCTCCTACGACGGCTTCGACGTCAACCGCGAGGGCGTGGGGTGGTGCCGGCGCCGTTACGCGCGGCACGACAACTTCCGCTTCCGCGTCGCGGACCTCTACAACCGCCGCTACAACCCGCGCGGCGCCCACGCGGCGACCGAGTACCGGTTCCCCTACGACGACGACGCGTTCGACTTCGTGATCGCGACGTCGGTCCTCACGCACCTGCTCGAGAGCGAGGCCGACCACTACCTCGCCGAGATCAAACGGGTGATGAAGCCGGAGGGGCGGGCGCTCGTGACGTTCTTCCTGCTCAACGACGAGTCGCGCGCGCTGATCCGGGCGGGGAGGTCGTCGCTCGCGTTCCTCGACCCCGACGACCACGTCTCGGTGCTCGACGCCGACCTCCCGGAGGAGGCGGTCGCCTACGACGAGCGCTGGGTCCGCGAGCGCCTGCCCTCCGCCGAGATCAGGTGGGGCTCGTGGTGCGGCCGCGACGAGCACACGTCGTTCCAGGACCTGGTCGTCGCGTCGGCATGAGGACCATCGACGTCCGCCACCTCGGGCAGGAGCGCGTGATCGCCGCGTACCTCGTCGACGGCTGCCTGGTCGACCCGGGCCCGGCGTCGGCGCTCGACGCCCTCGTCGCCGGGCTCGGCGACGAGCGGCCCGACCGCCTGCTGCTCACCCACATCCACCTCGACCACGCGGGTGCGGCGGGCTCGCTCGTGCGGCGCTGGCCCGACCTCGAGGTCTGGGTCCACGAGCGCGGCGCGCGGCACCTCGCGGCGCCGGAGAAGCTCATCGCCAGCGCGACGCGGCTGTACGGCGACGACATGCACCGGCTGTGGGGCGAGATCGTGCCCGTGCCGGGCGAGAACCTCCGCGTCCTGAGCGGCGGCGAGCAGATCGGCGCGTGGCGCGTGGCCTACACGCCGGGCCATGCGTCGCACCACGTCAGCTACCTCCACGAGCCGAGCGGGACGCTGTTCGCGGGCGACGTCGCGGGCGTCCGGATCCCGCCCGAGGGCCACGTGCTCGCGCCGACGCCGCCGCCCGACATCGACCTCGTCGCCTGGCACGCGTCGCTCGACGCGCTCGAGGCGTGGGGGGCGCGGCAGGTCGCCGTGACGCACTTCGGCGTGTGGGACGACGTCGCCGCGCAGCTCGCCGCGTGCCGCGCCGCGCTCGACCGCATGGCGCGCAGGGCGAGCGAGACCGACGCCGCCGAGTTCGCCGAGTGGATAGGCGCCGAGATCGCCGCCGCGACGACGCCTGAGACGGCCGCCGTGTACGCCCAGGCGATGCCCCACGACACGCTGCACCCCGGTCTTGAGCGCGCGCTGCGACGGGTAAGCTCGACCCCTGGATGAGCCAGACCGTCGAGCTTCCGCGCACGAGCGGGCCGGACTCCGGCCTCGGAGGCGCGTGGCGCGTGATCGTCCTCAACGACGACCACAACACGTTCGACCACGTCGCGCACTCGCTCGCGCGGTACGTCCCCGGCGTGAGCGTCGCGCACGGCTACGCGATCGCGGACCGGATCCACAACAGCGGGCAGGCCGTCGTGTGGACCGGGCACCGCGAGGCGGCGGAGCTCTACTGGGAGCTCCTGCGCGACGCCGGCCTCACGATGGCGCCGCTCGAACGCGATTGAATCCGAGCCGGGGGCGTCGGCCGTACGACCTGTACTGTGCACGACGTGTGTGCCGACGGGCCTCTCCGGGACCCGCGGGTCAGGGAGAGCGAAGAAGACACGAGCCCCGCCCAGAGGGCCGACCGAGAGCGCATGCTGCTGCGCCGGTATCACGTGCACGGCGACACGCGCGCACGCGACGTGCTGGCCGAGGAGATGCTGCCGCTCGCCCGCGCGCTCGCCGGCCGCTACGCCGGCCGCGGCGAGCCGCTCGACGACCTCGTCCAGGTCGCGTGCGTCGGGATCATGAAGGCGATCGAGGGCTTCGACCTCTCGCGGGACGTCCGCTTCTCGTCCTACGCCACGCCGACCGTCCTCGGCGAGATCAAGCGCTACTTCCGCGACAAGACGTGGGCGGTCCGCGTGCCGCGCGGGACGCAGGAGCTCCAGCTCCAGGTGGCCAAGGCGCGCGACACCCTGACCAACGAGCTCGGCCGCTCACCGACCGTGCACGAGCTCGCCAAGTCGGTCGACGCGCCGTTCGAGGACATCCTGTCGACCATCCAGAGCGCCGACGCGCGCCGCGCCCGCTCGTTCGACGAGCCGGTGGGGGAGGACTCGACGCTCGGCGACTCGCTCGGCATCACCGACCCCGAGCTGGGCCGCGCCGAGATCCGCGTGCTCATCGACGGCGCGCTGGACGTGCTGACCGCGCGCGACCGCGAGATCCTGCGCCTCCGCTTCGAAGAGGACCTGACGCAGACGGAGATCTCGCGCCAGATCGGCGTCTCCCAGATGCAGGTCTCGCGCCTCATCCGCCAGGCGCTCGCGCGCCTGCGGATGAACATCGAGCGCAACGACCGCAAGGTCATCGACGCGGCCTGAGCGCGCCTCCTCGCGGACCTAGATCGTGTCGCCGACCGGCTCGGTGTCCTGCGCCGACGTCGGGCCGTTGCCGTTCAGCGAGCCCTCGATGACGATGTCGGCCCACTGGTACAGGACCGGCACCTGGTACCAGCCCTGGTGGACCGTGCGGAAGCGGGTCATCTCCTCGCCGCCCCAGTACCGCTCCCAGTCGAGCTTGTCCTCGAAGGTCGCGCTCTGGAGGAACTTGTAGAGGTCGTCGCGGTAGCGGTAGACGGCGTAGCCGGTCGCCCCGTAGCGCAGCGCCACGGGCGCGACCTCGCGCAGCGCCTCCTCGAGCCCGTTGCCGCGGAAGCCGGTCGCGTACCACGGGATGTGCACGGCGCCCGCCATCAGGCGCCGACCTCCGCGCGGATCGCAGGCGGGCCGTCGGCCGTGCGGCCCTGGCCCTCCTCGGTGGCGCCGACGAGGATCGCGATCTTGCCGAGGTGCTTGTTCTCGTGCATGAGCTGGTGGGCGTTGGCGACGTCCTCGAACGGCATCGTCTTCCACAGCACGGGGCGGATCTTCGACTCCTCGATGAGCGCGTTGGCGAGGTTGCATTCCCACGCGTTCGCGAAGTGCGAGCCGAGGATCTCCTTCTGGCGCATCCACAGGTAGCGGACGTCGAAGTCGAGCTGGTAGCCGGACGTCGCGCCGCAGATGACGACCTTGCCGAACGTCTTCACGGTGAGGACGGAGGTCGGGAACGTCGCCTGGCCGACGTGCTCGAAGACGATGTCGGGCGCGTCGCCGAGCATCTCCTTGACGCGCTTGGAGAACGCGCGCGACTCCTTGAAGCGCGCCTTCTCCTCCTCCGGCGACTCGCCGCCGCGGCGCATCATGCCCTTGAACTCGTTGCGGTCGATGTAGCCGACCGCGCCGAGCTGCTCGACGAGCCTGCCCTTGTCCTCGCTGGAGACGACGCCGACGCAGTCCGCGCCGGTCAGCTTGCAGAGCTGGGTCGCGAAGACGCCGAGGCCGCCGGCCGCGCCCCAGATCAGGACCTTGTGGCCGGACTGGAGCTGCGCGCGCTGGAGCAGCATCCGGTACGCGGTGAAGTACGTGAGGCCGTAGGAGGCCGCCTCCTCCCACGCGAGGTGCTTCGGCTTGGGGAGGAGCTGCTGGGCCTGGACCTTCGTGAACTGCGCGAACGAGCCCCAGGTCGTCTCGTAGCCCCAGATCTTCTGCGAGGGCGCGGCCATCGGGTCGAGCCCGTGGACCTCCGGGTCCTCGTACGACGTCTGGTTGCAGTGGATGACGACCTCGTCCCCCGGCTTCCAGCGCGTGACGCCCGGGCCGACCTTCCAGACGACGCCCGAGGCGTCCGAGCCGCCGATGTGGTGGCCGTACTCGGGATGGTCGCCGTAGCCGAAGACGCTGACCGGCTTGCCGAGCGCCGCCCACACGTTGTTGAAGTTCACGCCGGCGGCCATGACGCGGACGATGACCTCGAACGCGCCGGGCTCCGGGACCTCGATCTCCTCGACCTGGAAGGCCTCCGTCGGCTCGCCCTCGCGCTCCTGGCGGATCACCCAGGCCGCCATCGTCGCCGGCAGCTCGCCGGGCTCGGTGTCGACGCTGGAGACTTGGGAGAGATCAACGGCCACGGGTTCTGAGTCCTTCGTTCGCTTGAGGAGCGGCGGACTTTACCCTGACGGCGCCTCGCCGCCGCTGCCGGCCCCCGCCGGACGAGTCCGTGCACAGCACTGCTCCCCGTCCGGCGGGAACCGGCAGCGACGGCGATCCGTCGTCAGGGCTGGAGGAGCTGGTTCTGCGCCGACTCGCGGGGCTCGCCGACGTTGAGCGCGGCCTCGTCGATGCCGCGGCCGTTGACGCCGACGCGGTAGGTGCCCTGGCGCAGCTCGGCCTTGAGCGACGCGGTGTCGCCGGGGCTGATCGGGCCGGTCTCCTGCTCGATGCCGGGCGCGCCGCCGCCGATCTCGTCGGTCTCGAGCGTCAGCTCCTGGGCGCTCTGCGTCTGGTTCGTGACGATGAGCGTGATCGGCCCGGCGCCGAACTCGCGCGGCGAGACGGAGATGCGCTCGTCGTTGATGGACGCGCTCACGACGATGGGAGCGGCGGGCCGCTCCTCGTTCTTGTAGTCGTCGTCATCACCGCCGCAGCCCGAGACCAGCGCGACAGCGCCGAGCGCGACTACGGCGAAACGAAGTCTGTTCTGCATCCCTCTCCCGAGCCGAGCCCCGAGGCCCGGCGGAACCCTACCCCACTCGCGGGTCGCGTATCGGTGCATCCGTGACACCGAGTGCGTGGAGCGTCGCCTGTAGGTGGTCCCAGGCCTCTTCCTCGGCCTGGTCGTACTCCGCGCCCTCGAGCCCCCGCAGGCGCTCCGCGTAGTCGCTCCATGCCCGACGCGTCTCCTGCTGCAGATTCGGAGTGACGGTCGTCATGTCAGCGATGCTACTCCCCCGGAAGGACGCCGCCGTGTGCAATCGCGCATGCACACCGTCCGGTCGGATCCGTAGAAGGACCGGATGGACCTCCTCGATGTGCCGCTGCGCGAGACCGAGTTCCTCGTCGTCGACACGGAGACGAACGGGAAGGCCGGCGAGGCGTGCGAGCTCACCGAGGTGGGGGCGGTGCTGGTCGGCGGCGGGGAGCTCCACGACCGCTGGGAGACCCTCGTGCACGTGCGCGCGCCCCTGTCGCGCGGGATCCAGCGCTTCACCGGCATCACCCAGGACATGGTGGACGAGGCGCCGGCGGCGGACGCCGTCCTGCCCGACCTCGCCGAGCAGCTGGGTGGCCGCGTGCTCGTCGGGCACAACGTGTCGTTCGACCGGCGGGTGCTCGCGCAGGCGTTCGAGCGCGCCGGGCTCGACTGGCCCGACCCGCCGTCGCTGTGCACGGTCGCGCTCGCGCGGCGGTTCGCGCCGCTCGCCCGCCAGCGCAGGCTCGTCGCGCTCGCCGGCGCGCTGGGGATCGAGGTGGAGACCGCGCACCGGGCGCTCGCCGACGCGGAGACCTGCGCGCGCGTGTTCTGCGCGCTGTTCCCGAAGCTGTGCGCGAACGCGGCGACCGTCGGCGACGCGCTCGCGCTCTCGCGGCCGAAGCGCCGCCGCCCGAAGGACGCGCTCCCCGCGCGGCGCGCGATGCACCTGCCGGACTTCGGCGCCCTGCCGGACGAGCCCGGCGTCTACATCTTCCGCAACGCCGAGGGCCAGCCGCTGTACGTGGGCAAGTCGGTCCGGATCCGCTCGCGCGCCCGCTCGCACTTCGCGCCGTCGTCGCCCACCGGCGACTGGACCGCCCAGGCGTCGATGGTCGACCACCGGCCGACGCGCTCGGAGCTCGGCGCGCTGCTGCTCGAGTACCGGCTCATCAAGGCGCTGCGCCCCCCGGGCAACGTCAAGCTCAAGCACCAGGACGCCTACGTCTACCTGCGCTGCCGCTTCGACGTGAACTACCCCGTCCTGGAGGTCGCTCCGGAGCCCGCCTCGGGGCACGCGGTGAACGTCGGGCCGCTCCGCGGGCGGGCCTCCGCGGTGGAGCTGAAGGAGCAACTCGACTCGCTTTTCACCCTGCGGCACTGCGGCCGGACGATGAAACGGCGCTATCACGCGTCGGCGTACGGGCAGATGGGGCGGTGCCTGTCGCCCTGCCTGGGCGACCTCGATCCCAACCTCTACCGCCGCCGTCTGGACGCGGCGCTCGCGCTGTTCACGGGGTCCGGCGACGGCGGCGCGGCGCTCCTCGCGCACGTCGACCGGCAGATGCGCGAGGCCGCGGCCGAGCGGCGCTTCGAGCGCGCCGCGTGGCTGCGCCGGCGCCACGCCCGGCTGCGGATCCTGCTCGAGCGCCTCGGCCCGTTCCTGCGCGCCGCGCACGCACATCCCCGGCTGGTGCTGGCCGGGGAGGACGGCGTGGACGGCGTCGACGCGTTCTGGCTCGTCGGCGGGCGCGTCGTGGACTGGGGGCCGGTCACGTCGGTCGACGAGGTCGTCGCACGCACGGAGGCGGCGCTGCGCGCGCGCCCCGAGCCGTACGTCCCGCCCGACGAGGTGCAGGAGCTGAGGATCGTCTCGACGTGGCTCGACGCGCACGACGTGGACGCGCTGGAGCTCGAGCCCCGACCGTCCACGGGCGAGCTGAGCGGGTTCGCGCAACGCAGCGGGCTTCGTGAACTTGCGCCCCTCTCGACGAATGTCTGACTCGCGTATTGCGCAGATCCGCTCCACAATCCTGATTCGCCCTACGCGGAACCATGTCGCCGGATGGACCCGGCGGCCGCGTGGGGCGGAGAGCCACGGGACTCAAGTCAAGGATGAGCGAGCCTCACGCGGAACCGCCGGCAGCGGACGTCCGGTCGTTCCTGCCCCGCCCGGGCGAGCCGGTCGAGGACTACGCCGCCCGGCTGCGTGCCCTGCACGAGGACCTGTCGCTCGTCCTCGACGCGGTCGAGCGCGGGCTGGCCGCGGCCGGCGCCGAGCCGGCGCCGCTCGCGGCGTCGCTGGCGGAGGTCCCGCCGCCGCGCCCGCAGTCGTACGAGGACGTCACAGAGCCGCGCCGCTCGCCGCCGCTCCCCGG
>DASZDF010000053.1:0-3748 GCA_035942275.1 Solirubrobacteraceae bacterium
GAAGCGCAGCGGCCACGCGCTGGTGCCGACGCCGCGGGTCACGAAGAGGTGGCGCCCGTCCTCCTCGACGTGGCCGGCGGCGTACCGGTCGCCGAAGCGCGACGGGATGACCCGGCGCCGGAGGAGCGGGATGTCGACCTGGCCGCCGTGGGTGTGGCCGCTGACGGTCAGCGCCGCACGGGCGGGGACGCGCGGGAAGAGGTCCGGGTCGTGGCTGAGCACGATGAGCGCTGCGTCCTCCGGCACGTCGGCGAGCGCGGCCGGGACGTCGGGCGTGCGCTCGGTCGCGTCGGCCAGGCCCGCGACCCACAGCGGGACGCGACCGCTGCGCAGCAGCCGCGCCTCGTCCTCGAGCACGGCGATGCCCGCCTCGCGCAGCGCCGCGCGGACGCGCTCGCCGCCGCCGCTCGTGCGCCAGTCGTGGTTGCCGAGGACCGCGAAGAGCCCGAGCGGCGCGCGGATCCGCGCGAGCGCCCGCGCGACGTCGGCCGGCCGGACGGTCTCCGCGAACGCGGCGTGGTCGTCCACGTAGTCGCCGAGGAGCGCGACCAGGTCGGGCGCCTCGCGGTCCACGAGCTTCGCGACACGCTCGACCTGCTCCACGCCGACGTGCGGCGTGCCCGCGTGGAGGTCGGAGACGAGCGCGAGGCGGAACCCGTCGTAGACGCGCGGCCAGCGGTCGAGAAGCAGCTCGATCCGCCGGACGCGCACCCGCCGCGGCTCGACCAGCAGCGCGTATGCGGCCAGGCCGGCCGCCCGCGCGGCGCCGAGGGCGAGCCCTCCGGCGCCGACGCTCCGTCCCGGGCCGGCGGCGCGGCGGTGGGCCCTCCGCGGCCGGGCGCTCAGTTGTTGGGCGATGCCGCCGAGATGTCGGTCAGCTCCTGCTCCGCGTCGCCGTGGACCGCGAGGTCGCCGAGCGACACGATCCCGGCCGCGCGGCCGTCCTGCTCGACGATCACGCGGCGCACGTCGCGCTCGCGCATGAGCCGGCGGACCTGGTCGACGTCCTGGTCCGGCGTGACCGTGACGACGTCGGAGCTGGCGACGTCGCTCACGCGGGTGGAGCCGGGGTCGCGGCCGTCGGCCACCGCGCGCACGACGATGTCGCGGTCGGTGACGATGCCGGCGATCGAACCCTCGCGCTCGACGATCACGGCGCCGACGTCGTCCTCGCGCATGAAGCGCGCGGCGTCGGTGAGCGTGCTGTCCGCGGAGACGGTCCGCGGATCGTGCGTCATGACTTCGTTGATGCTTGTCGGCATGGTTTGGGGGTACCCCGGCCCGTAATGAGCGAACACCGAGACGACGACATCGTGCGCGAGGAGGAGGCCGCCGCGGCGGCGGCCGCCGGCCAGATCGGCGGGACCGCGGGCGACGAGGACGACTTCGACCCCGCCCTGCGCCCCGTCTACGAGGCCGGCGGCGGCGTGGCCGAGGGCTTCGAGCAGGCCGAGGCCGACCTCGTCGACAACGCGCAGCACGGCGACGGCCACGGCGACCCGCTGAGCGACGCGTTCCGCCCCGAGGCCGAGAGTGACCTCTCGGGCGCCAGCTACGGCGAAGCGGACGAGGAGAAGGTCACCGAGGTCGTGCGCGACCCCGACGACCCGCGCGGCGACGACGATCCGGGCGCCGGCCCGAAGATCACCAGCGAGCGCTGAGCACGCGCTACTTCCGCATCCAGCCGCGCGACCGCGACCCGGAGGACCTGCTCCACCCGGAGGAGCAGACGTCCGAGCCGTGGGACGGCGCGGTCCGCGGCCGCTGCGACAAGTGCGGCGGCGAGGGCGTGACGTGGCACGAGTGCACCTCGTGTCAGGAGACGGGGCCGAGCGACGACTGCCCGGCCTGCCACGGGGAGCTCCGCTACAAGGACGAGTGCCCCGCGTGCGAGGGCAGCGGCTACATCACCGATGCCGCACGCAAGGGCGTCAGCGTGTTCCCCGACGAGGAGGGCCTGTACCGCTACATGCTCGAGCGCGGCGCCGACTTCGAGGACTGCGTCGTCGTCGAGCTCGAGGGCCACGAGAGCGAGGACGAGGACTTCGACGCCGACGAGGGCGCGCTCCTCGTGATCCCCACGAAGATCGTCGACGCGCGCCCCGTCGACAAGGATCGAGTGGCCGACGCGAAGGCCGGGTAGGCGCTGCGCATGCCGTCCATGCAGACCAGCGACGTGACGCAGGATCGCCTCCAGCGGCTGGCCACCTTCGCGCCCGCCGACGGGGCCCGCGTCCTGTCCCTCTACCTCAACCTCGATCCCCACGCGAACCTCCACGCCCCCGTGAACCGGCGCTCCGCGGTGAACTCGCTCCTCGACGAGGCGGCCCGCGCCGTCGAGGGCGAGGAGGGCCTGTCGCACGACGCGCACATGGCGCTGCGCGAGGACGTCAACCGCGCCCGCGAGGAGCTCGGGGCGAACCTCGACGACGGGTGGGCGGAAGGCGCCCACGCGCTCGCGCTGTTCCTCTGCGGCCCGGCCGACCTGTTCGAGGTCCTGCGCCTGCCGCGGCCGGTCAACTCGCGGGTGACGATCGCCGACCGGCCGGCCATCGAGCCCTTGGCCGAGGCGGGCCCCGCCCAGCGATGGGCGGTCCTGCTGCTCGACGGCAGCGACGCGAGGCTGCTCGAAGGCGTGGGCGACCGCCTCGAGGAGGTCGAGCACGAGTCGAGCGACCACCGCAACCGCACCGCCCGCGGCGGCATGTCGGCCAAGCGCTACGAGCGCAGCGTCGGCATGGAGGAGGACGAGTTCCTGCGCGGCATCGCCGGCATGCTCGAGGAGGCCGACCGCGACCGCGGCTACGCGCACATCTTCGTCGGCGCCACCGACCGGATGTACAGCGCGTTCACGAACGCCCTGTCGAAGCCGATGAGCGAGCGCGTCACCGGCCGCTTCGACGCGGGCGCCGACTGGGAGTCGCCGCAGGACATCCGCGAGCGGGTCGAGCCGCTGCTGCGCATCGAGGAGACCCACCGGGAGCGCGAGGCGCTCGACCGCGTCGGCGCCAACGGCGTGCGCGGGATCGTCGACGTGCTGCCGGCGCTCTACGAGCGCCGCGTCGGCACGCTCCTGCTCGAGCCCGGCGTCGAGCGCCCCGGCGTCGTGTGCCCGCGCTGCCGCTGGGCGCTCGCCGAGGAGCGCGGGACGTGCCCGGTCGACGGCGAGACGATGGTCGAGCACCCGAACCTCGTGGAGTGGGCGGTCGAGCTCGCGGTCGAGCAGGACGCGGAGGTCCTCGCCGTGCGGCGGCACAACGACCTCTCCGACCACGACGGCATCGCCGCCGCGCTGCGCTTCTAGCCGAGGTACTTCGCGGCGAACGCGGCCGCCTCGGAGCGGTTGCGCATCCGGAGCTTCTCGAGCACGTGGCGGACGTGGGTCTTCACGGTCGCCTCGCTGATGAACAGCAGCTCGCCGATCTCCCGGTTGCGCTTCCCCTCGCCCATGAGCGTCAGGACCTCGAGCTCACGCGGCGAGAGGTCGGCGGGCGCCGGCGCCGGCCGCTCGCTCGCCGGGAGCATCGCCTCGACCAGCTCGGCGGATGGGGCGTCGCGCAGCACGACGCGGATGCCCTGGGCGCCCGGCACGAGCAGCGCGTCGTGGAACGCGCCGAGCTGCGCCTCGCGCTGCTCGCGGGCCGGCGCCGGCAGGCCCGCGGCGACGTAGAGGCACATCGACACCGAGGGGCGGCCGTGGATGCACGCCTCCCACGCCCGGTCGTACGCGACCAGCGTGCGGTAGAGC
>DASZDF010000054.1:0-3828 GCA_035942275.1 Solirubrobacteraceae bacterium
CGCGGAGGCCGCGGAGCCCGCGCCGTCCGCCGACGGCGCGATCGTCGCGTTCACGAGCAGCGCCTCGAACCTCGGCGCCCCCGGCCGGCAGTCGCGCGTGTACGTGCGCGACGGCGACGGGGTCGAGGTCGTCAGCGACGCCGGCGCCTTCGCGTTCGAGCCCGCGGTCTCGGCCGACGGGCGCTTCGTCGCCTACGCGGCGCGGCGGCGGGCGCGCGCCGCCCGCCGGTCCGAGATCCGCCTCTACGACCGCCTCACCGCGCGCACGACGACGATCAGCCGCGGCGGCTACGCGTCCGAGCCAGCCGTCTCGGCCGACGGGCGCCGCGTCGTCTTCACCTCGACGGCCGCGCACGACACCAAGCCTTCCGGCCTGGCCGGCGTGTTCTTGCATGACGTGGACACCGGCCGGACCCGGCTGCTCAGCGCGCACGCCCCGGTGGCGCTCGACGCCCCACCGCCGCGCGACTCGCGCCCGCTCCTGTGCCCGCTCGCGCGAGGTCATGCGCTGGCGGCGTAGCGCGATCCTGCCGGCGGTCGCCGCAGTTGCGGCGCTGACGGCGGCGCCCGCGGCCGCCCGGCAGCGCGCGTTCGTCCTCACCGGCTCCGAGTCCGCGCTGCGCCCGGCCGACGGCGTCGCGGATACCGCAGTGCTCCCGAACGGGGACGTCGCGCTGCTCACCTCCCGCGCGCGGATCCGGCTGCTCGACCCGTCCGGGCGCCTGCGGCTCCTCGCGCGGATCCCCGGACCGCGCCAGTTCGGCCAGGATCTCGACGTGACGGCGGACGGCAGCGCGCTGCTGGCGGTCACCGACCAGGGCCGCCTGTGGCGGGTCGGCCTCGACGGCGCGGTCGCTCCCCTGACCCCGGAGCTCAGGGACTCCTCCGACCCGCGCGAGGTCCTCCAGGCGGCGCCGGCGGCGGACGGGTCGATCCTCGTCGTCCACGGCACGCGGATCGGCCGGCTGGCGCCCGACGGCCGCGAGACGACGATCGCCGGCACCGGCCGCGAGGGCGACGCACGACCTGGACCCGCGCTGCGCTCCCCGCTCGAGTTCCCGCGCGGGATCGCGGCGACGCCGGCGGGCGGCTTCGTCTTCAGCGCGTCGGGCGCGCTCTGGCAGGTCGACGCGGGCGGCACGCTGAGCCGTGTCGCCGGCGGGGGCGATCACGCGCCGCCGCGCGACCTCCCCGCGAGCGGGGCGCGCGCCGACCGCTACTTCCTCGAGGTCGCGACGATCGCCGGCGACCCCGCCGGCGAGCTGGTCCTCTCGTCGAACGCGGGCGTCCACACGCTGCGCGGCGGCATCCTCCGGGAGGTCGTCGACGCCGCCGAGGAGCAGACCGAGCCGCTCGCACCGCTGTGGTCCGGCGGGCTCGCGGCGAAGGCGTGGATCGACCGGCCGGGCGCGGCGGTGCGGACCCCCGACGGCGGATGGCTGGTCGGGACGAACGACGGCGTCGCGCTCCTGACCGACGCGCAGGGCCGCGCGCAACGGCTCGCGGTCGCCATCGAGACGGCGACGCTCGCGACCGCCGCCGACGGCGCCGTCCGCATCGCCGCCACGCGGCCGGCCTCGGTGCGCCTGCGGGCGAGCGCCGCCGGCCGCCGGGTCGCGGAGATCACGACGGTCGTCCAGGCCGGGACGAACGTCGTCCGCCTCCCGCAGCTCCTCCCGCCGGGCGTCGTGCAGCTCAGCGTGCGCGCGACGGCCGAGGACGGCGCGATCGCGCGCCACTCGCTCGCGGTCCTGGGCAGTCGCGAGGTGCCGCTCGACGTCGCGCGGCGAGCCCTTTACGACTTCTCGGACACGAGCCGCGAGCTCACGAGCATGCGCGGCTGCCGGCGCGAGCGTGCGACGCGCGTGACGTGCGTCATGCGGATCATCGACCAGGACGAGGGCACGACGAGCACCGGGCGCTTCGCGGTGACGCTGCGCCCCGACGGCTGGCTGTGGGGCTCCGGCCCGCACTTCGGCGCGAGCCGGATCGAGCTGGTCGCGCCCCGCCGCTAGCGCTCAGGCGCCGGCCGTCTCGCGGTCGCGCAGCACGCGGCGCAGGATCTTCCCGGACGCGGACTTCGGGATCTCGTCGACGACCTCGACGGCGCGGATCTGCTTGTACGTCGACACCCGCTCGGCGACGAAGCGCTGCACGTCCTCCGGCGTCGTCTGCTCGTCCTTGAGCACGAGGAACGCCTTGGGGATCTCGCCGGCCTCCTCGTCGGGCACCGGGATGACCGCCGCGTCGGCGCAGCCGGGGTGCGTCAGCAGCAGCGCCTCGAGCTCGGCGGGCGCGACCTGGAAGCCCTTGTACTTGATGAGCTCCTTGACCCGGTCGACGATCGAGAAGTAGCCGTCGGAGTCGACCACCGCGACGTCGCCGGTGTGCAGCCAGCCGTCGTCGTCGATGGTCTCGCGGGTCGCCTCCTCGTTGTTGAGGTACCCCTTCATGATGTTCGGCCCGCGCATCCACAGCTCGCCGCGGCCGCCCTCCTCGGCGTCCTCGCCGGTCTCCGGGTCGACGATCCGGCACTCCATGTTCGGCAGCACCGGCCCGATCGTGCCGGGCTTGTGCTGCCCGCGGGGCGCCGTATGGCTGACAGGAGAGGTCTCGGTCATGCCGTAGCCCTGCACGACCGGGCAGCCGAGGCGCTCCTGGCAGGCCTTCTCCAGCTCGGCCCCGAGCGGGGCGGCGCCGGACAGGACGAGCGTGAGGCTCGACACGTCGTACTCGTCGACGAGCGGGTGCTTGGCCAGCGCGAGCGCGATCGGCGGCACGACGTAGGCCCGCGTGACCTCGTGGTCCTGGATGATCGAGAGGAACTGCTCGAGGTCGAAGCGCGGCATCGTCACCGTCGTCACGCCCGAGTGCAGGCCCATGTTCATGATCACGGTCATGCCGTAGATGTGGAAGAACGGCAGGACGCCGATCACGACGTCGTCGTCCTCCATGCCGAGCGAGGCGCCCGACTGGAGGATGTTCGCGACGAGGTTGCGGTGCGAGAGCATCACGCCCTTCGGCAGCCCCGTCGTCCCGCTCGAGTAGGGCAGCGCGACGGTGTCCTCCGGGTCGACCTCGACCTGCTCGGCCAGCGGCTCGCCGAGCAGCTCGGCGAACGGCGTCGCGCCCTCGGCCTCGCCTAGGACGAAGATCTCCTCGACGCCCGTGCCCTCCGCGGCCTTCTTCGCGTTGTCGAGCGCCTGCGCGAACACGACGAGGAACTTCGCCCGCGCGTCCTTGAGCTGATGCCCGATCTCCTCCGCGTTGTAGACGGGGTTGACGGTCGTCACGGTCCCGCCCGCCCACGCCGTCCCGTGCCACGCCACCGCGTACTCCGGGACGTTCGGCAGGAGGATCGCGAGCGTGTCGCCCTTCTCGAACCCGCGCGCCGTCAGGCCCCCGGCGAAGCTCTTGATCGCGCCCTCGAGCTGGGCGTAGGTCAGCGTCCGGCCGCTCGGCCCGTCGATCAGCGCGGGCTTGTCGCCGAGCTCCTGCGCCCGCTGGAGGACGAACGGCGTGAGCGCGGTCTCGGGGATGCTGACTTCGGGGTAGGGGCTCGCGATCGGCATACCTGGGACGCTACACGTCATGGACCAGATCCCCACCGACATGATCCTGTCCGAGCAGAGCGTCCGCGCGGGGCTCGGCGCGATGGAGCGCATCCACGGCCGGCACCTCGGCGATATGAGCCCGCAGGAGCAGGAGCAGGCCCGGACGCACTGGCGCGAGCAGGTCGAGCAGGTGCTCGCCTCCGTTCGCGACGTCTATGTCGAGCCGCCGTCCGATGACCGTGGATACGCGGTGATCACGCTGTCGGATGCCGGC
>DASZDF010000055.1:0-2763 GCA_035942275.1 Solirubrobacteraceae bacterium
CGCCAGAGCAGCGCGTTCGTGAGGAAGCCGTGCACGAACACGATCGGCCGCCCGTCGCGCGGGCCCTCGTCGACCCACTCGAGCTCATCCACGGAGCAACCGCCGCAGGCCCTCGGCGTACGCGTCGTCGGGCACCGCGTCCGGCTCGACGAGCCGCTGGAACGCGACGCCGTACGTGAGCGCGTTCGCCATCAGCGCGAGGCGCCGGCGCTCGGCCGGGGAGTGCGCCGCGCGCTCGCCGATCAGCCGCTCCGTCGTCTCGCGGAACGCCGCGAACCGCGCCGCGTACTTCTCCCGGTGCTGCGGGTTGCGCACCGCCCACGCCCAGTACTCGACGAAGAGCAGGAACATCTCGGGCGCGGAGTCGAGGAACCCCATCCACTGCTCGGCGGCGCCCGGCGTCCCGCGCTCGCCGACCGCCTCCGTCACCTCCCGCGCGTGACGCGCGATCTGGTGCTCGAACGCCGACAGGAAGAGGTCCTCCTTCCCGGCGAAGTTCGAGTAGACGGCGCCGGTCGTGTAGCCGGCGTCCGCGGCCACGTCGTCGACCGACGCGGCGTGGAACCCGCGCGCCGCGAACACCCGCGTCGCCGCCTCGAGCAGCTCGTCGCGCGTCCGGGCGCGTCGCTCCTCCCGAGTCACTCGCATAACGCTCATTATGCGGATAGCAGCCGGGATGCGCAAGATCGCAACGGCCCGACCGTTGCCGCCTACATGACCCGGATGCCTCTGCTCGCCCTCGTCCTGCTCGCCCTGCTGCCCGCCGCCGCTCACGCCGCCGTCCCGCCCGGCACCACGTGGTCGGAGCACTACATCGACAGCGGCGACGGGACGAAGCTCCACGTCGACGTCATCCGCCCGGAGAACGGGCCCGCGAAGATGCCGACGATCCTCGCGGTCGGGCCGTACTTCGCCCACATCGGCTCGACGGGCGCCGTCGGGTTCCCGAACTTCGACCCCCGGCGCAGCGGCCCCAACGAGCGCTTCAAGGACCTGTGGACGGAGGGGAAGATCTTCGAGCGCGGCTACACGATGGTCCAGGCCGACCTGCGCGGCTTCGGCGCCAGCGAGGGCTGCAACGACTTCGGCGGACCGGGGGAGCAGGCCGACGTCAAGGCCGTCGTCGAGTGGGCCGCGTCGCAGGAGTGGTCGAACGGCAAGATCGGCATGTGGGGCAAGTCCTACGACGCCTGGACGCAGGTGATGGCGCTCGCCAACAAGCCGAAGGGGCTCGCCGCCGCGGTCATCCAGTCGCCGATCATCGACGGCTACCGCGCGCTGTACATGAACGGCGTCCACTACGACGCGGGCTGGTACGCGACGCCGGCGCTCTACCAGAACATCGACGCCTCGCCGCCGACGATCTTCGACAAGCCCGAGTACTACCAGGGCGTCGCCAAGGGCACCGACCCCGCCTGCTACGCCCAGAACATCGCCGAGCAGAACGCCACGAGCGACAAGAGCGCGCCGTTCTGGCAGGAGCGCGACCTCGTCCCGCGCGCCCGCGGCACGGACGTCCCGACGCTGTGGTCGCACGGCTTCCTCGACGCGAACACGAAGCCCGACAACTTCCTCGACGTCTTCAGCTTCCAGACCGGCCCGCGCCGCGCCTGGTTCGGCCAGTACACGCACATCCGCCCGCAGGACAAGCGCGACGACGACGACACGGCGTCGGCGACGGGGCGCGAGGGCTTCATCGACGAGGCGATGCGGTGGATGGACCGCTACGTCAAGGGCGTCGAGCCCGCGCAGGCGCGCGTGGAGGAGGACCCGGCCGTCGAGGTCGAGGACGGCGGCCTGCAGAAGTACCGCGCCGAGGCGTTCTGGCCGCCGCTCGACGCCCAGAGCCGCACCCTGACGCTGAACGCCGGCCGGCACACCGACCGCCCCGGCAACAACGGCCGCACCGGGCCGGGCACGGGCATCTGGTCGATCACCGCGCCGCTGCCCCACGACGTCCACATGACGGGCGTCCCGCACGTCACGCTCGACGTCACGACGAGCGGCTCGAACGTCAACCTCTACGGGATCGTCTACGACATCGACGAGCGCCGGACCGCGATGCTCGTCAGCCGCGGCGCGTTCCGCCTCAACGGGTCGGGGAAGGTCGAGTTCGACCTCTACCCGCAGGACTGGACGTTCCGCGCGGGGCACCGCCTCGGCTTCCTCGTCGCCCAGAGCGACGACGAGTGGTTCAACCCGCCGCCGTCGAACCAGAACGTCGAGATCAAGAGCGGCACGATGACCGCGCCGTTCCTCACGAACCTGCGCTCGAGTTTCCTGCCGAGCCGGCCGAGCCAGGACGAGGAGCAGCTGCCCGCCGGCTTCCAGGTCGACGTGGAGGACATCCAGGACGGCGCCGCGGCCTTCGAGACGCCGCCGCGGATGCGCCAGCCGTCCGACGTCATCCTGCCGGTGACGCTCGCGCAGGGCACGAACGTCGGCGGCGCCGGGGCCGGCGCGAGCGGGCGCTTCCTGCCGCGGCTCACCGTGAAGCTGCGCCGGCTCAAGCGCAACCGGTGGCTCGTCACCGGCCGCGCCCCCGCCGGCTACCCGCCGCTCATCCGGCTCCAGCGGCGCAAGGCCGGGGCCAAGCGCTTCCGCACCGTCGGCTGGCGCCGCCCGCCCGTCAACCGCGGGAGCTTCCGCCGGACGTTCAAGGCCAAGCTCCCCGGCCGCTACCGCACGATCGTCACGCTGCGCGCGGCCGGCGTGCCGGTGAAGGTCACCTCTCGCACCATCCGCAAGCGGCGGTAGGAGCCA
>DASZDF010000056.1:0-2722 GCA_035942275.1 Solirubrobacteraceae bacterium
GCGCTCGAAGATGTCCTTCCAGCGAATCACGACCATCGGATCGATGCCGTTGTCGAACAGCGAGGCGACCGCCTCGCGGGTCACCCGGTCGCCTTCGGTCTCCAGTCGGTGGATCTCACCGGTGTAGTGCGAGACGTCCCTGAAGCCGCGAATGCGGGGCACCGCCTCGTTGATGCGCCGGCAGGACTCCGAGAGGATGTGCGCCAGCCGTTGAGCCTGCTCCATCGGCGCTTCGATCTTGTACAGGCCCAGGTAGTCGGCGACCTCCTCGGTGAGGTCGACGATGTCGTCGAGACCCGACGCCAGCGCGAGGATGTCCTCGCGGTCGATCGGCGTCACGAACGTCGAGTTGAGGCGCTGGATCATGTCGTAGGTGATCCGGTCGCCCTCCTGCTCGCAGAGCAGGATCGAGCGCGAGAGGTCGTTGTGCTCCGGGAAGGACCGCAGCATCTCGTCGAGCAGCTCGGCGGCGCGCAGCACGTTGCCCGCCGCCTCCTCGAAGAGGTTGAAGAACGCGTGGTCCTTCGGGGCGAAGACCTGCGAGAGCCGGGCCATGCCCGGCACTCTACGTCAGGCGCTGGCGGAACGAGGAGAGCTCCTCGGGATCGATTGCGTACCCGTGCTCGGGCGCCGGGTAGCGCCGCGAGCGCACGTCGGCCGCGAACGCGCTGACGCCGGCGACCATCTCGTCCTGCAGGTCGGCGTAGCGCTTGACGAAGCGCGCCCCGAGCCCGTCGCGGATGCCGAGCAGGTCGTGGAAGACCAGCACCTGACCGTCGGTCGCGGGTCCGGCGCCGATGCCGATCACCGGGACCTCGATGCGCGCCATCAGCAGTTCGGCGACCTCGGACGGGATCGCCTCGAAGACGATCGCGAAGCAGCCCGCCTCCTGCAGGGCAAGCGCGCCGGCGGCGACGCGCGCCGCGGCTTCGGCCGTGCGGCCCTGTGCGCGGTACCCGCCGAGCGCAGTGGCGGTCTGCGGCGTCAGCCCGACGTGGCCCATGACGGGGATCCCCGCGTTCGTGATCGCGCGCGCCCGCGCGCACGACGCCGGGCCGCCGCCCTCGCGCTTGACCGCGTCGCAGCCCGCCTCCTTGACGAAGCGCAGCGCGCTCGAGATCGCCTGCTCGTCGGAGACCTCGTAGGAGCCGAACGGCATGTCGCCGACGAGGAACGGCGTGCGCAGGCCGCGCCGCACGGCGCGCGCGAGGACGAGCAGCTCGTCGAGCTCGACGGCCACCGTCGAGGGGTAGCCGAGCACGGTCATCGCGCCCGAGTCACCGACGAGCACCATGTCGACGCCGGCCGCCTCGGCGGCGCGCGCGCTCGGGAAGTCGTAGGCGGTGACCATGACGATCGGATCGCCGAGCCGCTTCATCTCGGCCAGGCGCGGGAGGCTGACCGGCAGGCGGTCGATCGCGGCGCCGGCCGAGATCTGGCTGGGATGGCTGGACATCAGGATTCCTTCCCGGAGGTGGTGGTGAGCAGCGTCGCGACCTCCTGGTCGACGTCGAGGATCCGGTTCGTGGCGGCCTCGACGTGGACGACGCGCGGCTCGTGCTCGCGCAGTTCGTCGCGGTCGTACTGCGCGTAGGAGATGACGATGATCGTGTCGCCGCGGTGCACGAGGCGGGCCGCGGCGCCGTTGACCTGGATCGTGCCCGACCCGCGCTCGCCGGCGATCGTGTACGTCTCGAAGCGCGCGCCGTTGTCGACGTCGAGCACCTGGACCTGCTCGTGCTCGAGGATGTCGGCCGCGTCGAGCAGGTCGGAGTCGATCGTGATCGATCCCACGTAGTGCAGGTCGCACTCGGTCACGGTCGCCCGGTGGATCTTGGACTTGAGCATGGTTCGCTGCATGGGGTGGATCAGCTCCCGTTGAGGATGTCGTTGTCGATCAGGCGAACGCCGCCCACCCGCGCGGCGACCGCGACGAGCACCTGCTCGTTGCCGACGCTCATGACGGGGGCGAAGGTGTCGGGGGCCACGAGCTCCAGGTACTCCGGCTCGACGTCGAGCTCGGCCATCGCCGCGCGGCCGATCGCGGCGAGGATCGTCGCGTCGCGCTCGCCGGCGGCATGGCAGGCGCGGACAGCCTCCAGGCCGCGGCGCAGGGCCAGCGCGCGGCGGCGGTCCGTGGCGCGCAGGCGCACGTTGCGGCTCGAGAGGGCGAGGCCATCGGGCTCGCGTACCGTCTCGCCGACCTCGATCCGGACGGGGATGTCGAGGTCGCGCACGAGGCGGCGGATCACGGCGACCTGCTGGGCGTCCTTCTGGCCGAAGAACGCCACGTCGGGCGCCACCATGTTCAGAAGCTTCGTGACGACCGTCGTGACGCCGCGGAAGTGCGCGGTTCCGCGGTGCTCGCCCTCGAGCGTCGCGGCGACCTCCGCGACGCTGACCGTCGTCGCGAAGCCCGGCGGATAGATCTCCTCCGGCGGCGGCGCGAACAGGACGTCGGCGCCGGCCTCGGCGGCGAGATCGGCGTCGCGCGCCTCGTCGCGCGGATAGGCGGCGAGATCGCCGGCCTCGTCGAACTGGGCCGGGTTGACGAACAGCGAGACGACGACCTCGTCGCAGGAGGCGCGCGCGCGGCGGATCAGCGACAGATGGCCGTCGTGCAGCGCCCCCATCGTCGCCACGAGCCCGATGCGGCGCCCGGCGCGGCGCGGGCCGTTCAGCGCGGCGCGCAGCTCGCCGACGGTGCGCAGCGTCTTCATGC
>DASZDF010000057.1:0-7412 GCA_035942275.1 Solirubrobacteraceae bacterium
CGCATGCCGGCGCGGGCCGAGCCCTCGCGCGCCGCGCGCACCAGGCGCGTCTTGCCGATGCCGGCCGGGCCCTCGACCACGACGAGCCGTCCCGCGCCGGCGCGGGCCGCCGCCACCGCCTCCTCCAGCTCGGCGACCTCCGCCTCGCGTTCCAGCAGCGGCGCCTCGGTGCGGACCGTCATGGCGGCCAAGGCTGCCACAGCGCCCCCGCCCGAGGGTCCGGCGGGGCGCGAGTTCAGGGTCGGGTTCAGGGTCCGCCCCCGTCGTCGTGCGGCGTGCCCGGGGGCACACTCCTCCCATGCCCCTCGACCCCCAGCCGCTGCGCCTCGCGCTCGAGCTGCGCCCGTGCGGCGGCGCGCTCGCCGGCTCCCTCTACGACGAGCGCGGCGACGAGCACGCCTTCACCGGCTGGCTCGGGCTCCTCACGCTGCTCGAGGCCGCGTGCGTCCGCGCCGAGCCCGTCTCGATGGTGGCGTGATGGACCCCACCTTCATCTACGTCTCGGTCGTCGCCATCGCGCTGTCGATCTGCACGTCCGCGATCGCCGTCGGCAAGGGGCCGACGCGCAGCTGCCCGCAGTGCGGTGATCGCGTCGGCATCGGCAACCGCCTCTGCCGCGCCTGCCGCTACCGGTTCCAGTGATCCAGACCGGGGCCTTGCGGCAGTGGCTGCAGGGCTTCGGCCAGATCGTCAAGTTCTCCGGCCGCGTCATGCGCGACGTGGTCGGCCTTCGCGTCTTCAAGTTCTTCGGGGAGGCGCTGCGGCAGGCGGGGATCCTCATCCTCGGCTCGACCGTCGTCATCTGGGGCCTCGTCTTCCTCATCGGCCTCCAGTGCGGGATCGAGGGCGCGTACTTCACGCGCGCGCAGGGGGCGCCCGCGTTCGCGGGGCTGTTCGCCGCGTGGTGCGACCTGCGCGAGCTCGTGCCCTACGCCTTCGGCTACATGATGGCCGCGAAGGTCGGCACGGGCCTGGTCGCGGAGATCGGGTCGATGCGGATCTCCGACGAGATCGACGCGCTCGAGGTCATGGGCATCGACTCGATCCTCTTCCTGTGCGCGACGCGGCTGCTCGCCGCGTGGATGGTGCTCCCCTTCGTCTACATGGCCGCCGTCGGCGCCGGGTTCTTCGCGAGCTACCTGGCGATCGTGCAGCAGATCGGGGAGGTGTCGTCCGGGGGCTACTTCCTGATCTTCTGGATGTTCCAGAACCCGCCCGACTTCGTGTACTCGGTGGTCAAGGGGATGGCGATGGCGACCGCGATCGTGCTCGTGGGCTGCTACTACGGGTACACGGCGAGTGGCGGCCCCGTCGGCGTGGGCACCGCCACCGCCAAGTCGATGGTGCTGAACATCGTGCTCGTCCACCTCATCGGGATGCTCGGGACCCAGATCTTCTGGGGAGCGAACCCGCGCGCGCCGATCGGCGGGTGATCGGCACGGACATCGCGCTCGTCTCGCTGCTCGCGGTGGTGATCCTGCCGTTCGGCATCGGGTGGTGGATCGGGAACCCGGTGTTCGCCGCCGCGGTGTTCGTCGCGATGGCCATCACGGTCGCGCTCGGCGCGGTCGGCCGCGGCGAGACCGCGGGCGATCCCGCGCTCGGGCTCGCGCTGTCGCTGGCGGTCTCCGCCGGGAGCGCCGCCGGGGGCGGATACGCGCGAACGAAATATCGTGCACGCCGCACGCCACGCCCGTAAAGTGTTCGGGTGCGCCGCTTCCTCCTCGCCGGTGCCCTCGTGGGCGCGACGGCCTCCATCTCGTACGCCGCTCCGCCTGGTGCCGTCAACCAGCGCGGCGACGGCTGGCCCAGGATCAACGGGCTGGTCCTGATCAACAGCCATCACGGCAGCCGGCCCCTCGACGGCCGGCCCGGCAACGACCCGTTCGGCGGCACCGACCGCAGGTACCGCTGCGACGGCAAGCATCGGGGCGGCAGGTGCCTGCGCAAGCTCGTGAAGTGCGGAACGCGCAAGCGCTGCGTGAGCGACCGCGCGCTGCACAACGAGCTGCTGGGCGGCCACGGCAACGACACGATCTTCGCCGGCCCGTACGGCGACGTCCTGTGGGGCGACTACCTGCCGAGCGGCCCGGCGCGCCAGCGCGACAAGCTCACCGGCGGCGCGGGCCGCGACTTCATCTACGGCAGCAAGGGGCGCAACGTCATCAAGGCCGGGCCGGGCGACGACTTCGTCAAGGCGCGCTACGGGCGCGGGCGGATCGACTGCGGCGAGGGCAACGACATCCTCTACACCAGCCGCCGCTTCAAGAAGCGCTACAGCATCAAGCGCTGCGAGCGGAAATCCGTCGGCCCCAGCCCGGGCCAGGGTGGCTCGCCCACCCGATGACGGACATGCGCCGGACCGCGGTGCGCGGGCTGCTCGTGCTCGGGGTCGCCGCCGCCGGCCTGGCGCCGTCCGCTCTCGGCGCCGAGCCGGGTGCGGTCAACCAGCGCGCGGACGGCTGGCCGCAGATCGACGGGCTCGTCCTCATCAACGCCCATCACGCCGACCGGCCGCTCGACGCGCGCGTGGGGAACGACCCGTTCATGGGCGCCGACCCGACGTACAGCTGCAACGGCGAGGATCCCGCCGGTGCGTGCGTCCGTCTGCTCGTCGCGTGCGGCGAGGGATTGCTGTGCGTGAGCGACCGCAGGGCGCACAACGAGCTGCTCGGCGGCCACGGCAACGACACGATCTTCGCCGGCCCGTCCGGCGACGTCATCTGGGGCGACTACCTGCCGGGCGGCGGGGCGGCGCAGCGCGACACCCTCACCGGCGGGGACGGCCGCGACTTCATCTACGGCAGCAAGGGGCGCAACGTCATCGACGCGGGGGCGGGGAACGACTTCGTCAAGTCGCGCTACGGCCGCGGGAAGATCGACTGCGGCCCGGGCAACGACATCCTCTACACGAGCCGGCGGTACCGGAAGCGCTACACGATCAGGCGCTGCGAGCGTCAGTCGACGGGGCCGAGCCCGGGCCAGGGCGGCAGGCCGGCCCGCTAGCCGCGACCGGTGAGGAGGTCGGCGAGCGCGGCCGCGCGCTCGGCGGCCTCGAGCAGGCGGTCTACGTTCGCGCGCTCGGGGACGAGCTGGGTGAGCAGGTTCGCGCCGAGGTAGAACATCACGGCGCCCGACGCGAGCTCGGCGGGGTCGACGAGGTGCTCGAGCGGCGTGTCCTTCGTGACGCGGGCGAACGACTCCTCGGCCAGGTCGATCCACGGCTGCATGAGGTCCACGACGCGCGGCCCGAGCTCCGGATGCGCGACGGAGCCGGCGACCATCTCCGACGCGACGCGGATGAACCCGGACTCGAGGTCCTCGCGGTAGATGCGGCGCATGAGCTGGAGCAGCTCCCCGGCGGACCCCGCCGCGCGGGCTTCGGGCGCGTAGCGCTCCAGCCGCCCGCGGCTCGCGTCCTCGAGCGCGCTCAGCAGGAGCTCGTGCACGCTGCCGAAGTGGTAGAAGGTCAGCGCCGGGTTGAAGCCGCCGACCTCCGCGATCGCCCGCGAGCTGGCGCCCTGGAAGCCGCGCGTCCGCAGCGTCTCGATCGCCGCCTCGACGATCCGCTGCCGCGTCCGCTCGCCTTTGCCCACCGGAGCATCCTGACCGATCGGTCAAGCGCGGCGTGCTTGACGCCGTGGCTCGCGGCGGCGAGGCTGCGCGCCGTGGCCACGCATCCGAACGCCGCCGCGCTCGAGCGCTTCTACCGCGCGTTCGGCGCGTGCGACGCCGCGACGATGAACGAGCTGTACGCGCCGGACGCGACGTTCAGCGACCCCGCGTTCGGCACGCTCGACGGCGAGCAGGTGCGCGCGATGTGGACCATGCTCACGTCGCAGGCGACCGACCTGAAGATCACCGCGAGCGACATCACGGCCGACGACGCGCAGGGCTCGGCGCACTGGCGCGCCGAGTACACGTTCAGCGCGACCGGGCGGCACGTCGTCAACGAGATCGACGCGACGTTCCGCTTCCGCGACGGCAAGGTCGTCGAGCACCACGACCGCTTCTCGTTCTGGCGCTGGTCGCGCCAGGCGCTCGGCCCGGCCGCGTTCGTCATGGGGTCGAACCCGCTCGGCCACGCGCTCGTCACGCGCCGCGCGCGCGGCCGGCTCGACGCCTTCATGGCGAAGAGCGCGTAGCGCTGCCGTATTGTCGGCCCGTGCGGCTGACCCTGCTCCTCGCCCTCGTGGCGTGCGCGTGCGCCGCCGGGGCGGCGCCCGCCCAGCAGCCGGCGGAGCCGTTCCTCCAGCCCGACTTCCTGCGCGGGATCGACGACGCGCAGATCCACGGCACGATCACGCCGCCGGGCTCCGACACCCGCCACGCTCGCACCGAGCTCGACCCGTACGACGACCTCGTCCAGGCGTACCCGGCGCTGACCGCGGCGCAGCTCGGCGACTTCTTCAAGCTGCGGCTGTTCGGCGACGCGTCGGAGGGCGAGCGCCGCTACCAGCCGCGCGCGGGCGTCACCGTCGTGCGCGACGGGCGCTGGGGCGAGCCCGCGATCTACGGCGCGACCGACGCCGACATGGCGTTCGGCGCGGGATTCGTCGCAGCGGAGGACCGGCTGCCGATCATGGAGCTCCTGCGCGCGCTCGGCCGCGCGGAGGCGTTCGAGCTGCTCGGCACCACGCCGGCGTGGCTCGCCGACGCCGAGATCGCGCGCGTCTACGGCTACACCGAGGAGGAGTTCGCGGGGATGATCGACCGCCTCGCGACGACGTACGGGCCGACCGGCGCCGACGTGAAGACGATCCTCGAGGCCTACGTCGCCGGCATCAACGAGTACGTCGCGACCGCCGCCCGCGGCGAGGCGCCGCTGCCGGCCGGGCTCGCCGACCTCGGGATCACGTCGCCGGCGCCGTGGCGGACGACGGACGTCGTCGCCGTGGTCTCGATCGTGCGCGCGCTGTTCGGCGCCGGCGGCGGGTCGGAGCTGACGAACGCCGCGGTCCTCGCCGGGCTCGCGCGCGACCATGGGCCGGCGGACGGGCGGCGCATCTACGAGGACCTGCGCAACCGCGTCAACGAGGACGGCCCAGTCCACACGACCCGGCGCTTCCCCTACAACGTCCGCGACGAGGCGAAGCTCGACCCCGCTGCGACCGCGCTCGACGTCACGACCGGCGACGACGGCATCACCGGGTCGCTCGAGCAGCTCGCCTCCCAGATCGGAGGGCTCGCGGAGCGCGCGCGGGTCAAGAGCGAGCGGCTGAGGCTCTCGACGCCGCTCGGCGCGGTCGACCTCTCGAGGCCGGGAGCGATGTCGAACCACCTCGTCGTCGGCGCGTCGCGGTCGGCCACCGGCCGGCCGATCCTCCTCGGCGGCCCGCAGGCGGGCTACTTCTCGCCGCAGATCCTCATGGACTACGAGCTCCACTCGCCGACGATCCATGCGCGCGGGGCGGGCTTCCCCGGCCTGTCGACGCTCGTCGTCCTCGGCCGCACGCAGGACTACGCCTGGACCCCGACCGCCGGCGGCAGCGACATGATCGACACGTACGTCGAGCGGCTGTGCTCGCCGGACGGCGGCACCGTCAGCGAGTCCTCGCGCCACTACCTCTTCCGGGGCGAGTGCGTGGAGATGGACCGCCGCACGTACCGGACGGCCGCGCAGGCGCCCGCCGCGATCCGCGCCGGCCTCCCGGACATCGTCGTCGAGCGCACCGTCCACGGGCCGGTGATGGCCCGCGGGCGCGTGGGCGACGTCGCCGTCGCCGTGACCCGCAAGCGCTCCACGTACCTGAAGGAGCTCGACCCCGCGGTCTCGATCCTGCGCATGAACCGCAACGAGGCGAAGACCGGCGACGACTTCGTCTCGATCTTCCACGAGTCCCACAACCTCTCGACGAACTGGTCGTACGCCAACGACCACGAGATCGCTTACGTGCACGGCGGGCTGTACCCGCGGCGCCCGGCGGCGGCCGACCCCGACCTGCCCGTGTGGGGGACGGGGGAGTGGGAGTGGGGCGACGGCTTCCTGCCGTCCGCCGAGGTGCCGCACGAGGTCGCGCCGAAACGCGATTTCTTCGTGTCGTGGAACAACCGCCCGGCGCTCGAGTGGGGCGCGAGCGACGCGCAGTGGACGTGGAGCGGGCTGCACCGCGGCGACCTCGTCGAGGACGCGATCACCGGCGAGCCGCCGGGCTCGATCACGCCGACGCGGCTCGTGCAGGTCATGGAGCACGCCGGCCTGACCGACCTGCGCGGGCGCTACGTGGCGCCGCTGGTGCTCCGGCTGCTCGAGCCGGACTCCTCCGCGGCCGGCGGAGCGGCGCCGTCCGTCTCCGCTCGCGAGGCCGCGATGCTCGCGCTCCTTCGCGATTGGATCGCCGAGGGCGCGCTGCGCCGCGACGGCGACGAGGACGGGCAGTACGACCACGCCGCCGCGGTCGCGATCATGGACGCGCTCTGGGAGCGGCTGATCCGCGCGGTCTTCGAGCCGTCGATCGGCGACCCGGCGCGCATCCCGCTCCAGTTCGACAACGCGCCGGGCCTGGCCGGGAGCGCGTACGAGTCGGGGTTCTACGGCCAGGTGTGGGCGCAGCTCTCGATGGCGCTCGGCGACCGCCTGCGCAGCCCGACCTCGCGGCTGTACTGCGGCGGCACGCGGGAGGCGGCGGGCACGCGCGACTCGTGCGCGGCGAGCGTGCTCGATGCGTTGACGGCGGCGGGCGACGCGCTCGCCGCCGACCAGGGCGACGACCCCGCGGCGTGGCGAGCGGACGCCGACGCCGAGCGGATCCGGTTCCTTCCCGGGGCCGCGCTCAGCATGCACTGGGTCAACCGGCCGACGACGCAGGGCCTCGCGATGTTCGGCCGCCGCGGCCGTAACCCGCCGGCGGCGGACGCGGCGTGCACGAAGCGGCGGACGTTCGCGTCGATCGCGGTGCGCGCTCGGGCCAGCGCGCGGCCGCGCGGGCTCTCGCGCCTGCGCATCCGGGTGCGGCCGCGGTTCTCGCCGACCGTGCTCGTCGACCTCGTCCGCTTCGGCACGCCGCGGCGCGCGTTCGCGAAGCCCTTCCAGGTGCTCTCCTTCGGTCCGCGCCGCCGCGACTTCCGGCCGCTCCTGCGCCGCCTCGCCGACGGGTGGTACGCCGTCCGCTTCCGCGGGGCGGGGCGCGACGGGGCGCCCGAGGTGCGCCACTCGGTCCTGCGCCGCCGCGCCGGCGCGTGGTACCGCGTGCGGATGTTCGAGCGCCGGCGCCCGTGCGGGCCGCTCGCGCGCTTCAGCCTCACGAGCCCGGTCTTCGGCGGCGTCACCCGCCGCCCGCTGCGGGTGCGCTTCACGCTCGCCGAGCGGGCGCGGGTGCGCGTCCTCGGGCGCTCCCGCACGTTCGCGCCCGGCACGCACCGGCTCCGGTTCGGGGCGCGGCGCTTCCGGCCCGGCGTGCACCGGATCGCGC
>DASZDF010000058.1:0-4779 GCA_035942275.1 Solirubrobacteraceae bacterium
GGGCGGCGGAGCTCGGCCTGCCGTACTCGTTCGCGGACTTCATCAACCCGGGCGGGGCGGAGATCGCGGCCTTGTACCGCGAGCAGTGCCTGGCGGCGGAGCCGCGCGTCATGGTCGCCGCGTGGGTGATCTGCGCGGAGACCGACGAGGAGGCGCAGCGGCTCGCGTCGTCGTCGCGCATGACGCTCACGCTGCTGCGGCAGGGCCGCCTGATCGCGGTGCCGCCCGTCGAGAAGGCGCTGCGCTTTCTGGAGTCGCAGGGGCCCGCCCCGGGCGGCGGCCGCCGGGCGGTCATCGGCTCGCCGCCGGCGGTGCGCGCGAAGCTCGAGCAGCTCGCGAGCGACTACGGCGCCGAGGAGGCGATGATCGTGACGATCACGCACTCGCACGAAGCGCGCCGGCGCTCCTACGAGCTCATCGCGGAGGCGTTCGCGGACGTCCTCCTCGCGGCGTGAGCACGCTCGCGCGTCGCTAGGGCACGGGCTGGACGTGCGAAGCGAGTTCGCCGTCGACGACGACGTGCAGCGCGAAGCCGGCGGGCTCGTCGCTGAGCTCGAACTCCCGCGCGCCGAGGTTCAGCCGCCCCTGGACGTAGGTGCTCGGGACGCTCATCACCGGGCGGCCGGCCAGGTCGGCGGTGATCGTGCGGTGGACGTGGCCGCCGACGAGCCGCCGCACCTGCGCGTGGCGCGCGACGACCTCGGCGAGCGCGCGCCGAGCCGCGGCGGGCAGGCCGTACTCGTCCCACACCGGCACGCCGGTGACGAGCGGCGTGTGGTGCATCGCGACCAGCGTCGGAAGCTCGGGCGCGGCGGCGAGCTCCGCGTCGAGCCAGGCGAGCCGGGCCGCATCGAGCTCGCCGGCGTCCTCTCGCGGCCGCGTCGAGTCGATCACGACGAGCCGCAGCGGGCCGAGGTCGACCGAGTACTGCACCGGCTCGCCGTCCGCCCCGGGCACGTCGAAGTGCCGGCGCAGCGTGCGGCGGTCGTCGTGGTTGCCCGGCAGGACGTACAGCGGCACGTCCAGCGGCGCGAGGAGCTCGCGCGCCTGCTCGTACTCGGCATCGGTGCCGTGCTCGGCCAGATCGCCGGAGACGAGCACCGCGTCCGGCCGCATCGAGACCACCTTCGCGACCGCCGCCGCGACCCCCGCAACCGGATCGGCGTCGGCCCAGTCGGCGCCGATGTGGAAGTCGCTGAGCTGCGCGACGACGAACGGGCGCTCCATCCGCGGATCATCGCGCACACGATGGGATCATCCGGACATGCGGCCGGACGTCGAGGCGGAGCTGGACGGCGTCCTCAGCTGGACGCGGTCGGTCCGCAGCGGGATGGAGGAGTTCCCCGACCGACGGGACGAGCTCCAGATGCAGGGCCACGCCTACGTCGGCGGCGTCCTGACGACGCTCGACCACCTCGGCCTGATCACGGACGCGGAGTACACGCACTGGCAGGACCGGCTCAACGAGGTCCTCGGCGATCCGCCGGGCGGCTGGATCGCCGGCTAGACGCCGCTCAGCTGCAGAAGTCGGCGACGAGGGCCGCGAAGGCCTCGGCCGCGAAGACGTGCGCGATGTGCTGCTGGCCTCCGAGCAGCTCGCGGCGGGAGTCGGTGAACACCGCCTGGAGCTCGTCGAGGCCTTCGAGGTAGACCGGGCTCGTCGTGTCGGCGCCGACGAGAAAGAGCGTGGGGACGTCGATCGGGCCCTTCGCGTGCCGCCACCGGGTGGAGGCGGCCAGCTCGCGCGGCAGCGCCGGGACCGCGTCGAGCAGGACGGGCCACGCCGGCGAGGACCGGATCGCGCTCAGCTGCTCGTCGGGTGCGCCGGCGCTGCGCAGGAAGCCCTCGAGCGCCGCGCTCAGCTCACCGCGCGCGACGAGCTCCTCGAGCGCGGTCAGGCTGCGGTGCTCCTTCACCGCGATCGGCGGCTCGTAGAGGACGAGCCGGCGCAGGCGATCGGTGCGCTCCGCCGCGAGCATCGAGCACAGCGCTCCGTAGGAGTGGGCGACGAGCTTCTCCGCGCCGGCGGCGTCGAGCACCGCGAGGACGTCCTCGGCCTCGCGCTCCATCGCGTGGTCGGGCGCATCGTCGCTGTCGCCGCGCCCGCGCCGGTCCATCGTCACGACCGTGAACCGCTCGCGCAGGAACGGCAGCGCGAACAGCCAGTCGCGGCCGGACGTCGCCGCGCCGTGGACGAGCACGAGAGGCTCGCCGCTCCCCGACGACCGGTACGCGATCCGCGTGCCGTCGGTCGAGGTGACGTGCTGGACCGCGCCCACGTGCGGGACTCTGTCAGAGCCGGCCGCCGCTAGAACCCCAGCGCCCGCACGCCGTACCTCTCGGCGGCCGCGGTCGTCTGCGCGATCTCGTCGTCGTCCAGCGGCGGCGCCGGGCCGTCGTCGACGGCGGGGCGGCCGGACTCGCGGAAGAAGCCGTCCATCCCGCCGGGCGTGAAGCCGACGAGGATGCGGCTCGGCGTCTCGCCCGTGTTGCGGAAGTTGTGGACGGTGCCGCGGGGCACGAACGCGAAGCCGCCCGCGCCGAGCGCGTGGACGTCGTCGCCGACGCGGATCTCGAACGTGCCGTCGAGGACGTAGAAGAACTCGTCCTCGTGCGTGTGCACGTGCGGCGGCGGGCCGCCGCCGGGCGCCGTGAGGTTCTCGAGGAGCACGAGGCTGCCTGCGGTGCTCTCGCTCGTCGCCTTCAGCGTCATCGTGTCGCCGACGATCCAGAGGCGCTCGCCGTCGCCGGCGGGCGTCGCGTATCCGGTGGTGGTCGTGGTTGTCATGCCGCCGATCGTGCCGCGTGAGCACCATCAGCGCCACTGCATCTGCTTTTGCCTTCAGTAGAGTCGCTTCATGTCGCTCAGGGACGGCCAGCGCCTGCGCACCTTCGCGCTCGTCGTCGACCTCGGCTCGATTTCGGCGGCGGCGGACGTCCTCGGCTACACGCAGTCCGCCGTCTCGCAGCAGCTCGCGGCGCTGGAGCGCGAGGTCGGGCTGGCGCTCGTGGACCGCTCGCAGCGCCCGCTGCGGGCGACGCCGGCCGGCGCGACCCTCCGCCCGCACGTCGACCGCGCGCTCGCGGCGCTCGGCGCCGCGGCCGCCGCCGTCGACGACCTCCGCGGCGGCACGCCGCGCCTGCGGCTGGCCGCGTTCCCCAGCGCGCTCTCCTCGTTCGTCCCCGCCGCGGTCCGCGACGTCCGCCGCACGCACCCCGACGTCGTCGTCCAGGTCCTGCAGCTCGAGACGGAGGAGGCGATCGACCGCTTGCGCACCGGTGCGGCGGACGTGGCGGTCGTCCACCACATGCCGGGGGTCGGGACGCTCGACGTCAGCGGCCTGCGGCGACGCCGGCTGCTCGTCGACGACCTGCACGTCGTCCTGGCGGACGGCCACCGTCTCGCCCGCCGCCGCGAGGTGAGCGTCGCCGACCTGGAGGACGAGCCGCTGGTCCTCCCGCGCCGCGATACGCCGGCCGGGCGCTTCCGCGCCGTCGTCGAGCAGCTCTGCGCCCAGGCCGGGTTCGCGCCGCGCGTCGCCTACGAGCTCGACGACCTCCCCGCCGCCCAGGCCTTCGTCGCCGCCGGCGTGGCGACCGTGCTCATGCACGGCCTGACGCTCACGACGCTCCCCGCCGGGGCGACGGTCCGCCCGCTCGCCGAGCGCCCGGCGGGGAGCCGGACGGTCGAGGCGCTCGCCCCCACCCGCGCGGGCCCGGCGATCGCCGACGACCTCCTCGAGCGGCTGGACGGCGCCGCCGCCCGCGGGCGCAGCACGATCACGCGCCGTTGAGAAGCGCTGCCAGCTCGTGCAGGTCGCCTGCCGACACGTCCGCGTCCGGGTCCTCGCGCACCGGCGAGCCCGCGCCGTACTCGAGCGGGCGGTCGACGAAGGCGGTCCGCAGCCCCGCCCGCCGTGCGCCCCGCAGGTCGGCCGGGTGCGCCGCCACGAGCATGACCTCCCCCGGGTCGAGGCCGAGCAGACGCGGCGCGAGCAGGTAGACCTCGGGCGCCGGCTTGTACCTGCGCACGAGCTCGGCGGAGAGGGCGCAGTCGAAGCGCAGGCCGCCGTGGCGTGCGAGGTCGACGAGCAGCGCCACGTGCCCGTTCGAGAGCGAGGCGGTGACGTGCGACCGGTGCAGCGCCTCCAGTCCTTCCGGGACGTCGGGCCACGGATCGAGACGGTGCCACGCGTCGACGAGCCCGGCCCGCGTCTCCCTCGGAAGGTCCGCGCCCCGGTCCGTGAGGAGATCGTCGAGCGTCGCGAGCTGGAGCTCGTCGAACGTCCCCCACGCGCGCTCGGCCGCGTTGACCTCGGCGAGCGCGGGCCACAGCCGCGCCCGCCAGTCGTCGGCCAGCTCCTCCCCGGCGTCGCCGGCGCCGGCCGAGCGGAACGCGGCCGCGACGCCGGTCCGCCAGTCGACGAGCGTCCCGAAGACGTCGAAGACCAGCGCGCGGACGGTCACGACGCCTCGCGCCGCAGCGCCGAGCCGAGCTCCTTGCGCGACGGGATCTCGAGCTTGCGGTAGACGTTGCTCAGGTGGGCCTCGACCGTCTTCGTCGTGACGAAGAGGGCCTGGGCGATCTCAGGATTCGAGAGCCCCTCGGCGGCCAGCGACGCGATCCGCCGCTCGCTCGCCGTGAGCGACTCGACGCCGGTCACGCGCGGCCGGCGCGGGCGGGCGCCGGCCGCTCCCAGCTCCTGTCGGGCGCGCTCGGCGAGCGGGAGCGCCTCGCAGGCGTCGGCGGCGGCGAGTGCGTGGCGCAGGGGCTCGCGC